>CAKQAD010000007.1 GCA_934215545.1 uncultured Prevotella sp. | reverse complement strand
TTGGCGGAACGAGACATCGCTCCAAGGATGTTGTTCCGAATCTGAGGGTCAAGCGGTGCAGGTAAATCGGAAATAGCTGTGGTGTGCCTCGCCATTACAGTGAAATTTAGAGGATAAGGTTGCGATTGGTGGTCTGGGTCTTGTCGCAGCTCGAAAACCGAAGGCCAGAATAAGCGTGTAGAAAGCATATGGTTTCCCTGTTTGGACGTGGGTTCGAATCCCACCAGCTCCACAAAAAGGTAACAATTTGTTAATCAAATTGTTACCTATTTTTATATTCATAATAGCAGACGGATATCTGACATTCTTGACATGCGCAGCCAAAGGCATAGCGGGCTATGCCGAAATGCGAATGGTATTTTTCACTTATCCAAATTGTTACAAATAAAAATCGTGAAATAGAAATTGCTACATTGGGTTGTCGTGGCATGCTTATCTCAAGACTACAAATAGCAGGCGATATTTGCTGCACATATATCATAACCAGACTCAAGAACACAAAATATCAGACATTAATCTACTTTAAAAAGCCAACTTCTGCCTTAAGCACTTCAAGCCTGCCTTAAGGACATAAAATTAAGGCTTAGTTGCACTCAAAACAAGGCTCTTTTACATATAAAACAGGGCCACTTTACACATAAAACTGGGCTGATTTTCACTTTCTTCATTGCCATATTTTTGCACATTCTCACCACGCATGCCACTAAAGCGCTGTTTATAAGCACATTAATGCTTGCACACTCATATTTCAAAAAAACAGCAACAACCACTTGCTTGCTCATTCAACTCACACTCTCAGCGACTGGAAACGACACAGTGGCAGATTTTCACCATCTTAACTGGCAATAAAAACGATAATTAGAACAGCCAACTTTTATTTTATAACGGCATTAAACCCCAATCGGTAATTAGATGTGGGTTTAATCATATCTTTATTTTTCTGACAAAACTGCATTATTTTACTAACCTGAGATGTTAGAAATTTATTAGAACTGAATTAGAGTTGAATTAACAAGTTTATGTTCGTAGGTTCGATAGTCTCGCTATTGGTTTCCTTCATCCTTGACATTACTGTCAACGACTTGCCATTCGCTTGGCAGTAAATACCTGCGACTGGAATTGAACCAGTTAGGTTAGTGTCATGCCCGACACACATAAAATGGCGAGTGTCATCACGACATCTGCCATAAAACTCTTGTATTATAGCCGTTAAAGCAAAAGATCGTTAAAAACAACGGGCAGAATTTAAAATTTTCGTCAATAGATTATTGACATAACAAACAATTTTATACCTTTGTCAACAAATAATAATATTTCGATTATGGCAGACTTTAAATTACAAGACTTTGGACTTAGGCTTAAACAAGCCAGAGTAAGGGCAAAACTATCATTGGAGGCTTTAGCCCAAAAGATGGATGGTTCTGTGACAAAGCAGGCCATATCTAAATTTGAGAAAGGACAAATGGCTCCTTCCAGTTCAACGCTCATAGCATTGGCTACTGCGCTCGGAGCAGATATCAATTATTTCTTTCGTCCAATAACTCCCGATTTGCAAAATTTGGAGATTTCATTCAGAAAGAAATCTTGCATCAGTGCGAAAGATATTGCAGCGCTGAAGATTGACATTCAAGATGACATTGAAAGATTCCTCGAAATAGAGGAGATTCTTGGCAAAGGTGGGAAGAAACCATATATTATAAATAATGAGGAGACCATTTCGACTGCAAGCCAAATGGAACAGTTAGCAATGAAATTGCGAGAGAAATGGCATCTTGGATTCCTGCCCATCCTTAATATCCAAGACACTTTGGAAGTAAATGGTATAAAAGTAATTTTCTGTAAAGGTCCTATCGGCTTTGACGGTGTAAGTGGTGTGGTGAATCAAGATACGTTGATAATGGTGCTAAACACCGAAGTAGACATGATTGAACGACAGCGCTTCACTGCATTGCATGAGCTTGCACACCTTCTGTTCAATAAGTATTTCGACAAGTCTTTGACGAAGAATGAACAAGAGAAACTATGCCACGCTTTTGCCAATGAAATGCTTGTGCCAAGTGAAGTACTCCGAAAGATTTTCGGAGAAAAGAAACGTATTTCTTTGGAAGAGCTGATTTTCGTACAACAGCAGTTTGGTATATCCATAGATGCCATCATGCATAAGTTGAAAGAGCTGGATATTGTCAGCGAAAAGAGGTATCGCACCTTTAATATCCGTAAGAATCAACAGCCTGGCTTAAAAGAAAAAATCGAGCAGTCGAGATTTGAGGAAATCAAAACTCCACGATTTGAAGCTATGGTATATGGTGCGCTTGCAGCCGAGTTGATAACCGAGTCAAAAGCGGCAAGTCTTTTGAAAGTGCCAATTGAGACTGTACATGAGAACTTAACATTGGTATAGGCTAATGAAGAATACGTTTATAGTAACAGACACAAATGTATTCATAGATCTTCACAGTGTAAGTCTTTTGGATGCATTCTTCCATTTACCATGGGAAATCCATACTCCTGACTATGTTATCAAAGAGTTTACAGACAAAGATCAACTCACAGCTTTGCAGGAGTTCATTGAGATTGGTCAACTCAAAGTTAATGGGCTACAGCCAGATGATTTCATGGTTTTGGCGCAACTCATCAACTCACAAAGAGGTGTATCAAATCTCAGTGTGGCAGATTGCTCGGTATGGATGCTTGCAAAGAAGTTGGAGTGCCCACTTCTTACAGGTGATGCAAAGTTGAGAGCGAAAGCAAAAGCGGACAATATTGAAGTTCATGGTGTACTCTATGTCTTTGATTGCCTAGTAGAATATGGAATAATACAGCCACAGATGGCTGCACAAAGGTTAAAAAGATTGTTTAACAAGAACCATAGGTTGCCCGAAGAACATATTATGTCAAGGGTTGCTAAATGGGAAAAAATCATGGAGGATTCAGTGGAAAAATAATATCTTAATGAGACGAAAAATCCCTATGCTATTTGGCGATAGCATAGGGAGTAAGAGGTACGATTCTCGATGCAAGACCTACAGTCTCACACACTTATTACGAGCGAACAGCACCAGATAGAGTTGTGCAAAGGTAATACCTTTTGCTGAGATAGATGCTGTTTGTTCGTTTTCGAGAATGTTTTATAACATAGTTTAATGTTTAGACGCTAACATGACAAAAAATGCTTATTTTAAAGCAATTCGAGAGAACAACAAGCCCAATTTATTTGACAAGGTAACAAACTTTTGGGCATCCCATACAAAAGCAGGGATTAGTTATGCTTTTGAACATTTATCTAGCACTCAGAAGAGACGCTTGAAACTGGACAATATGCATTTGTTGTCTGAAATACGGTTGACATCAACATATGGACTCCCCATAGTAAACGCATACCAAGGTGATGTTGATTTTGAGATTGTCGCTTATTCAAAGAGAAGCAAGTGCTGCGCAAGTAGTACAGGTATCCACTTCTTTGGAGATGACGAGAAGATAATACCACCCACATGGAACAATCTTGACAAGACCACAATGAAACTTATGGGGTGTCCTTTGGTGATAGGTCCAGACCCTTCGCTGTATGTTGATTTGGGAATGGCCATGAATATCACCAATCTATACAGAACGAGATTCACAACTTCTCATTGGCAACAATCAGGCATTCCGACTGTACCAGTATTCACGTTTGGAGACATCCAAAGTTTATCATATTGTCTCGATGGATTTCCCGAAGATAGTGTGGTTGCCCTCACGGGTGTGGGGCATGAGCGAAGTATTTCTTCTGAGAAGCTTTGGCTCTACTGCGTAAACCGCATGATAGAAGAAAAGCACCCAAGGATGCTTATCATCTATGGCGGTACAGAAGAGAAATATAATTCCCTGGGTGTACCATACAAGTACATCCCAGACCATATTCATTCAAAACTAAGATCGTTATGAGACTTCAAGAGATACATAATCTGCCTGCGGCTGACAAAGAACTGTTTAATAGAATGTCTGGCAATTATCAGTCTGACAAAGAAAGATGGTTCTTCGAGAGTATAAAAGAGTTGGAACAGTGGGACTGTTCGGTAGCTCATGACATCATTATGTCACAGAATGACAACGAGGATTGTATTTTCATTGTGCGTGCAAACTGCAATGAATATATTTTCGGATGTGATGATTTGAAAGACCACAGAGTTTACGAACATGTTATGACTTTGAGCGAAGCTTTATCCTCCAACCTGAAAGCACTTGGCGTAGTCGATACAGACATAACACTTTTTGAGTGGCTAAGATCTAGAGACTATAGTGGAGTAAGTTTTAATCATAATCTTGATTACGAGTAGACTATGGGAAATATGAAGCAAATGTTGAGCGAGGGTGGTTTTTCCTCATACCTCTATAATGACCATCCAAACTATGCTCCAGTCACTATCAATGGCATAACAGCTAAGGTTGTTTACAAAATAGATGATCCGACAAAAGCGCAAGCTGGTTTGCCGACTTATGCCAACAAGTCTGATATGTACTTTAAACAAGGAATTGAAGGGAACATCATTCAAGCAAAGTTGTATGATGGTCGACAACAGAAACTAGATTTTGATTGGGGACATCGACACAAAAATGACGATGGCACAATATTTCCAAAGGGTGTAGTACACGTACAGGAATATGGTAAAATCGAGGGAGGTAGGATGCCAAGATTCTCTTGCAATGCTCGCCTTATGACCGATGCAGAGATAAAGAAGTATGGACCACTCATACTTCATTATAATCCCAATGCCAAGTTCCGTTAGAATGACTTGGTGCGGCAGAATTCCATTTCCCTCTGATTGTTGCTTGCTTGTGGCAATCAGAGGGTTTGCTGTATGAAAGGTAAAATATGAAAGAATGTTCAAGGTTCTTGCTGTGATTTTCCTAATTGCGTCCACAGTTCGGACGCAATTGGAAATGTTGCTATTTTTGCATCGAAGCATTCATATATGAAAATCTACGTACAAAAATAGCAACTTTCTTATGCAGGATTTTCAACGATTAAATTACCTCTGACGCACCACAAAACCCGTTTTAACCCCGATATTTGTAATTTTTTTGCAGATATGTTTTACTGGTCTAAAACTTGCAGCATTTTAATTATTTTATTAATTTTGCGCCACACAAGCAATCGTTATGATATATTTCACGATGGTTTTGTATCTTTTTGACAATCAGAAAGAGATTTCACACACACATTAAACAATGGATAACATCAACGATTTTTTCGTAGCACTCAGTTCGTTTCTTTGGGGCTGGCCAATGATAGTGCTATTGCTCGGCACTCATGTTTTTCTAACCATTCGCTTGCGTTTTCCACAGCGTAAGTTGCTCACTGCCATACGTATTTCGGTGCAACGCGACAAATCGCAGAAAGGCGATGTGTCGCAATTTGGAGCCCTTGCCACTGCCCTTGCCGCAACTATCGGCACGGGCAACATCATTGGTGTTGCCACTGCTGTGGCATTGGGTGGTCCGGGTGCGGTGTTCTGGTGCTGGCTGACAGGTGTGTTTGGCATCTCCACGAAATATTCTGAAGCGTTGCTTGCCATAAAATACAGGGTTAAATCGAAGAAAGGGCTCATGCTTGGCGGACCGATGTACACGTTGGAGCGTGGTTTGGGATGGCGCAAACTGGGTGTGCTGTTTGCCATATTCACCGCCATTGCCGCCTTTGGCATAGGCTGCACAGTGCAAGCCAATGCCATATCCACAATTATGCATGCATCGTATGGCATCAGCACCACGGTGTGTGGCGCCACGCTCATGGTGCTCACGGCGATGGTGATAATAGGTGGTGTGCGCAGCATATCGAAGGTGTGTAGCATGCTGGTGCCGTTGATGGCATTGCTTTATGTTATAGGATGCATTTACATACTATATGCCAATGGCGCCTACGTGTTGCCGGCACTAAAGCTAATAGTGTGTTCGGCATTCTCGGCAGACGCTGTGGGTGGCGGTTTTACGGGAGGCACAGTGATTATGGCTGCGCGTTATGGCATTGCTCGCGGCCTGTTCAGCAACGAGTCGGGACTTGGTTCGGCTCCAATCGTGGCAGCTGCGGCACGCACCAAGAATCCGGTGCGTCAGGCACTGGTGTCGTCTACGGGCACCTTTTGGGACACGGTGGTGATATGTGCCCTAACGGGATTGGTGATTGTGAGCAGCATCATTGCCTATCCCGACATCGACTATGCCAATGGTGCGGAGCTAACGAAAAGGGCATTTTCAAAGATTCCTGTTGTTGGTCCGTTTATATTGAGTTTCGGGCTGCTCACATTTGCCTTCAGCACCATATTGGGATGGAGCTATTATGGCGAGCGTGCCATAGAATATCTGCGGGGCAAGCGGTGGACTATTGTTTATAGAGTGCTGTATATTGTGGCTATCTTTGCCGGCAGTGTGGCAAATCTCACGATAGTATGGAACATTGCCGACTGCATGAATGCCTTGATGGCTATTCCTAATCTGTTATCGCTGCTGTTCCTCAATGGCATCATCGTGCACGAAACGCGCAAGTATCTATGGCGCGACAGGCTCGACCATGAAATGAGCGAATAGATAATTATATAGCAAATGCAATAAAGCAAAAGTCCGATGTCACCAGCAATGCATGGTGACATCGGACTTTTGCTTTATTTAATGGGTCAGCAGACCATTGCCTGTCTATTGTTTGCGGAAGTGCAGGCGCAGTGTTGGCGACACAAGAATCATGGTGTGGCCAGTAAGACGTTCTTTCACGAAGTGCTCTTCAATATTGTTAATGCCATAAGGAGCAAGCAGCTTTGCATCGCTTATCGGGGTGTCGCCACCATTGGCACTATCTTCGTGCCATCCGTTTTTGTAGGGCGAATAGGTGGTTATGTCGCCAGCTGTCTGTGTGAAGCGCAGATAGTAGCCAAGTGCGCCATCGACATCCACATCGCGCACATTGATAAGCTTATACTGAACGCCCCAAAACACACGGCGGTTGCTCAGATCGGCGCTCTTGCCTGTGGCAAGGGTGTCTACCTGCTCCAGATGCCAGAAGCCATCGAAATCGCCATTATCGCTCGTCTCAAGGGTGCATGAGGCAAGCAGTGTCAGGAGCATTGCCGACATCAGCGTTAGAATGATATGTTGTGGTTTTATCATATTCTTGATGTGTTATTGTTGTTGTTGCCCGTGGTATGGGTAATGGTTTAGAAACTGAATTTGCCGCTCTTGCCAATGGTGAGCTGAAAGCCGGCATTATGTCCATACATCTTGTTGCTGCCAAAGTCCATGGCATAGCCGCCGCGCACCTGCCAGTTGTGGTTGAAGCGCCATGTGGCTTCGGTGAGGAAGCTCACACTGTTGTGTCGGCGTGTGAAAGGCTCGGCATAGGTGCCCCAGCCACGCTGATAGGTGGCAAGAATACGATATGAGAGTCGGTCGGTGGGCTGACCGTCGATGCCGAGATGTAATGCCCAAAAGCGGTTGTTGTAGACGTGTATCCAGCCATTGTCGTTGTAGAGTGGCGAGCGATAGAGGGGGTTGCCTATCACCTGTCCCCAGTGTGTCCAGCCTTGATAGGTCATGTGGTTGTAGTAGTCGTCGGCACCGGCTATATGGTCGGGGATGTTCTTGGTGCGGTCGTGGTTGTAGGGACCGCTTTGATATTTGGTGTAGATGTATTCGAACACCACATTGCGCAGCCATCTGCCATACTTCAGATTAAGTTCTGCGCCAAGCATCATATCTTTTATGGCATAGCGGAAGTAGCGTTTGTCTTTCCATGTGTTCCACTCTTCGCCCTCGCCATAGCCGTTGTAGTCGACAAGGAACATCTGGCTATGGTCTTCGAAGAAGTGGTCGCCATAGAGCGACAGGCGCCACATCTCATCGTTGTAGTTCAGACGGAACACCCACGATCCAAGCTGGTTGCCAGCCTTATTGCCATAGATACCGTCGGAGTCGTCCTGTCCGCCGGGTATGAACACTTTCCAAAAGTCTTTTATGGAACTTCCTGCTCGCACTGGGCTGAGGGTGCCATCGTCGTTGATTACATTGGGCTTGCCACCAAACTCAGCAGCCATCTCCAGACCCAGTTCCAGGCTCAGCGGGAAGAAATGCTCGTCGCGTCCTATTCTAAGATAGCCAGCCTTGGAGTGATAGAGCACGCCATCGGCATAGTTGGTGCGGCGCTGCGTGAAGTCGTGCTGCCACGACTCGTCGGTCATGCGGCCATAGGCAATGTGTCCCTTTATGCCCAACCATCCGCCTGTGCCGGGAATGGTCCAGTATTCGGGCAGTGCTATGCGCACCTGTGGCACGGGGCGTGCATTGATGCCCAGTGTCTGCGAGCCGGAGCTGAGCTGCTGGTTCTTGAGTTGCATGGGATATTCTTTTGCGCCTATGGTGAGCACACCATGCAGCCAACGGCCTTCTACAAAAGCCTGCTGCACCACCAGTGTGCTGGTGTAGTGGGTGGCAACAGCCACATCGGCACCATAAGCCAATGCCCAGCGACGGGCGCTGTCGGCTGATAGCGGACGTATGGCGGAAGCACGCAGATAGCCGTTGAGTTTGTCGAGCGAGCTAAGTCCGTGCTTGTTGGCATTGAGCCACAGCGGTGTCTTATTGTTCGACACAGATGCCTGCATCTCAACATTATAGTCGATGTCGCTGCCGAAGTGCGGCTTCGTCTTGGTGCGGTCTATCTCCTGCCAAATGTATTGGGCATTGGCAGGGGTGCACACAGATCCAGCAAGCAGCATGCTGAACAGGACAAAGAAATATATACGAAGTCGAATCATGCTTGGATTGTTATTGTTTTGTTGTGGGTTGGGTTAGTCTTTTGGTGCCATGTTAAGCCAAAATACACCATCTGGTGGTGTGTATCAGTAGGCAAAGTTACGCTTTTTTTTGATAACACGCTATGCGTCTCGACAAAAATTCAAAGCAAGCTTTGCTTTTTATGCAAGACTTTCAGTAACTTTGCACATTAAATTTATAAAGACAAGACTTTAAGTATGAAAAAAATATATCGTTTCAACAAGACATTGGCAGTGTGGGGCACTGCCGCACTCTTGCTCACTGCCCCACTCTGCAACACCATGGCTGCCAACACCGACTCTACTGCCATCGAAGCAGTGGCCGACTCTATGGCCTTGGCAGACACCATAGCCACAGGCAATGCCGACATCACTCCAACAGAAATTACCGACGAAGAGTCTGCCGGACTGCACCAGGTGCTGAAAACAAAATTCATCGAGGGCAATGCCTCATTCATGTCGTTGGTGGCACTGGCATTGGTGCTTGGACTGGCATTCTGCATTGAACGCATAATATATCTCAGCATGTCGGAGATAAATGCCAAGAAGTTCATGCGCGACCTTGATGCGAAAATCGCCGATGGCAACATCGAAGACGCCAAACTGCTATGCAGAAACACAAGAGGTCCCGTGGCATCGATATGCTACCAAGGTCTGGAACGCATCGACACCGATATTGCCGACATAGAACGCTCCGTGGCTGCTTATGGCACTGTGCAGGCTGCCAACCTTGAGAAGGGATGCTCGTGGATAACGCTGTTTATTGCCATGGCGCCATCGCTCGGATTCTTGGGCACGGTGATAGGCATGGTGATGGCGTTTGAACAGATTCAGATGGCAGGCGACATCAACCCTACAATCGTGGCAGCAGGTATGAAGGTGGCACTGATAACCACCATTTTCGGTATTATTGTGGCACTCATTCTGCAACTGTTCTATAACTATGTGCTGTCGAAAATCGATCATCTCACTGCACAGATGGAGGAGAGTGCCATAACACTGCTCGACTCCATACTTAAATACAAGGACAACAATGCACAAGATATTTAAACAGATAAGCAGCATGTGCCGCCTCAAGGCGGGCAAGAGCGAGGCACAGACGGCATCGGTGGTGTTCTATGCCATCATCGGCTTAACAATAGTGATGTTTGCATTGTTTCGCTTCGTGGGTTTCGACCGTCCCTACGACGACAATCCCGACTATAACGCACCGCTATTCACCGGAACACTGATAACATTCATGTGCCTGCTGGTGGCAGCAACGCTCGGCATTGCCATTTGGAGCGCATGCAACACATGGCGCAAGAACGGCAATGAGGGAAGCGTAGTTAACAAGATTCCAGCACGAAAAATTGCACTGACCGTAGGCATAGGCATGGTGGCAGCACTGGCTCTGATGTTTGCCACGGGCAGCACCACCCCACTCGCCATAGGCGGACACCTCTACGACAATGCTCTGGCGCTGCGCACTGCCGACATGTTTATCAACACTGCCATTCTGCTTATAGTAATAGCTGTGGGGGCAGTGATATTCGGCGCTACGCAACATAAGAGAAAGTAGACACCCGTGTTTGAATTAGCCAAATTTTAATATATGCTCATAAAGCGCAAAAAACATTCCGTGCCGCAGCTCAACACCACGGCAACAGCCGACATATCGTTTATGCTGCTCACATTCTTCCTTGTGACCACATCGATGGATGTGGACCACGGACTCGTGCGCAAACTGCCACCTGCCGACCAACAGAACGACGACAGCGAGGCTGCTGAAATGAGCCGAGACAACGTGCTGCAATTCAGAATCGATGCCGACAACATTATCTGGCTTAACAACCAACGTGCCGACATCAGCACTCTCAGGAAGCAGATAGCATTGTTTGTAGAAAAGCGGGGAGCAGAGCATGCCATATATATCGACACCCACCCCGAAGCTCACTACAACACCTACTTCGTGCTCGAAGATGCTATCGTTGGCGGATATGCCGATGCACGCAATGCAATGGCACAGAACAAATATCACCGGCAGTTCTTGCAGCTCACCGAAGAACAGAAGCAAGACATACGCAACAGATGTCCGCAACGTATTTCCGAGACCTACAACACCTTTGAGCAGAAAGGAGGCTCCGACAAATGATGAACCTTAGACGCAAAGGCATGGGCGTGCCACAGCTCAACACAGCATCGCTGCCCGACCTGATATTCACGGTGCTCTTCTTTTTCATGGTGGTGACACACATGCGCACGGTGACACTGAAGGTGAAGTATCAGGTGCCGCAGGGAAAGGAGCTGACACGGCTCACCAAGAAGACGGCAGTGAGCTACATATACATAGGACAACCGCAAAATGCAAATAGCGGCGAGGTGTGCATACAACTTAACGACAAGATAGCTACACCTGCCGACATCGAAGACTATGTGATAGCTGAGCGCGGACGCATGCAAGCCGAAGACCGCACCCGACAGACAGTGTCGCTCAAAGCCGACCGCAACGTGCCGATGGGCACCATAACAGAGGTGAAGAAGGCACTGAGGCGAGTTGGAGTGCAGAGAATAAGCTATTCTGCCGAAGAAGCGAAAGCCATAAATAAGAGAAACTAAAAAGGCAGGGCGCTGGCAACAGCATGCCCTGCACTTATATTATATATGTAATGACAACAGAAAAAGGTATATTCAAAAGAACAGAACTGCTTGTGGGCAGGGATATAATGCAGACTATTGCTGCAACAAACGTCATAGTGTTTGGCGTGGGAGGCGTGGGCAGCTGGTGCGCAGAGAGCCTGGTGCGATCCGGAATAGGACGCCTCACAATTGTCGACTTCGACAGTGTGTGCACAACCAACGTCAACCGACAGCTCATGGCTACAACAAAAACGATAGGACGGGTGAAGGTGGAGGCTCTGAAAGAACGACTGCTCGAAATTAATCCCGACTGTCAGATCAACGCATTGCAAAAGGTGTATAACGAGCAGACAGCAGCAGAATTCAATCTCGACGACTACGACTACATTATAGATGCCATCGACTCGCTGAAAGACAAGGCATTGCTGATTATGCAAGCCTGCCAGACAAAGGCAGAATTCTTCTCGTCGATGGGCGCAGCACTGAAGATAGACCCTACAAAGATAAAGGTGGGAGAGTTTTGGAAGGTGCGCGGATGCCCGTTGGGAGCCGCCTTGCGTAAGAAGATGAAGCGTGCAAAGATGAAGCCGGCACATAAATTCCAATGTGTATATAGCGAGGAACTACTCGACAACAGAGGCGACGACGAGTCGTTTGAAACACCATCGAGTGTGTGCCAGAAGGCACAAACCAACGGCACTATGGCACACATCACAATGATGTTCGGATGCACCATTGCCGGACTCGTAATGAGCGACATTTACCAAAAAGCATTGGGCAATAACTTAAACACTGAAGAAATAAGTGTTTAAGAACTACAATAAACAATAAATTTATCAGTTCTTTATAATATATAGGTGTAGCAATAAATGCGCCTATACATATAATAATGTATAATCACATAGAGCGAAAACCATAAACACTCAAATGAAGAAATTCTTAGCATACCTTCTGATTGCAATGCTTCTGCCACTGGCAGCAGCTGCACAGTCAATGAGCGACACCCAAGTGATGCAGTTTGTGATGAAAGAGCACGAGGCTGGCACATCACAGGCACAAATAGTGACAAAACTTATGCAGCGTGGCGTGGACATATCGCAAATACGACGCGTAAGAGCCAAATATGAACGCCAGATGAAACAGGGCGGATTGGGAAATGTGTCGGATGAAACCAGCAAGAAAACAGACAGCCGACTGCGCAAGAACAACGGCAAGGAACGCGACGACTATGGTAAGGAGTCAGACAAGAAAGCAGAGCAATTCTCAAGCAACCGACTGAAAGCTGAGCGCGACACCAAATATCGTCACACCTACGATGAGGACGACGAGGAATTTCTCGATTTCCAAAAAGAGATGCAAGAGATGGTGCCCGACACCGCTGCCTTGCTGAAAAAACTGTTGGCAGAACGCGACAAGAAGGCACGCAAGGTGTTCGGACGCGACATATTTAACAATAAGGAGCTCACCTTTGAGCCCAACATGAACATAGCCACACCACAAAACTATAAGCTGGGGCCTGGCGATGCAGTGTTTGTTGACATATATGGAGCATCGCAGAAGAGTGCGGAATGTACAGTGTCGCCCGACGGATTTATCACAATAGAGGGCTACGGACCCGTGCAGGTGAGCGGACTCACCGTGGCACAGGCCAACAACCGACTGCGCTCTACGCTGGGCAGTAGATATAGCAGCAGCAAAATCAAGCTTAGCGTTGGACAGACACGCACCATAATGGTGAACGTGATGGGCGAAGTGAAGACTCCCGGCACCTACACCCTGTCGGCATTTGCTACCGTGTTTCATGCACTTTATATGGCAGGAGGAACCAACGACATAGGTACACTGCGCAACATCAAGGTGTATCGCAACGACCGCCTCGTGACCGTGGTAGACATCTACGACTATATTCTTAACGGAAAACTTACTGGCAATGTGCGTCTTGCCGACAACGATGTTATCGTGGTGGGTGCCTACGACTGCCTGGTGGACATACGAGGCAAAGTGAAACGACCCATGTTCTACGAGATGAAGCCCAACGAAAGCGTGGCTTCGCTGCTGAAATATGCAGGCGGATTCAAAGGCGATGCCTACAAGAAGGCAGTACGCGTGAATCGTAAGAGCGGACGCGAATATTCGGTGTTTAACGTAGAGGAGTTCGACTTTGCCAACTTCCACATAACCGATGGCGACTCGGTGTCGGTAGACTCTATTCTGCCACGCTATGAAAACACCGTAGAGGTGAAGGGTGCCGTGTTCCGCCCCGGACACTACAACTTAGGACAGCAGGTGAACAGCGTGCGCACACTCATTGAGCATGCCGACGGCGTGACAGAAGATGCCATAACAAGCAGAGCCGTGATGCACCGCATGAAGGCCGACCGCACTCTCGAAGTGATTAGCGTAGATGTGGACGGCATAATGAACGGAACTGTGGCAGACATTCCTTTGAAGGAGAACGACGTGCTCTTCATAGCCACAAAGACAGAGAAGATGAAAGAGCGCACCATCACCATCCGGGGCGAGGTGCAATATCCAGGCGTGTATAAATATGCCGACAACGAAACCATCGAAGACTTCGTGATACAGGCTGGCGGACTCACCGACAAGGCTTCGCTGATAAACATCAGCGTGAACCGACGTGTGAGCGATGCCAAAGCCACCCGCCCCGACAGCATCATTGCCAACACCTACACCCTGGCATTGAAAGAAAACTTCATGATAGACGGCGACCGCTCATTCACACTGATGCCATTCGACGAAGTGTACGTTATGAAGAGCCCTGGCTACACAGAGCAGCAGAACGTGTCAGTAGAGGGCGAAGTGCTCTTTGCCGGTGTCTACTCGCTCGAGCGCAACAACACTCGCCTGAGCGACCTGTTCAAGAAGTCGGGCGGCTCTAATGGCCTGGCATATATAAAGGGTGCACGACTCATGCGCAAAGCCAATGCAGTAGAGAAGGCACGCATGGAAGCTGTGCTCAAGATGCAGCGCGAAGAACAGAAGAAGAACCTCCTTTCGTTGGCTGCAAGCGCCAACAATGGTAGTGCAGTGCAGTCGGTAGGCAAGGATGCTACCGAAGCCAACATAGAGAAATTCACCGTGCCCGAAGAATATCCTGTGGGCATTGACCTGGCAGAGGCACTGAAGCATCCTGGCAGCGATGCCGACCTCGTGCTGCGCGATGGCGACCGCCTGATAGTGCCACAATACAACGGAACAGTGAAGATAAACGGTGCTGTAATGTACTCTAACACTGTGGCTTACGAAAAGGGTAAGCGCGCATCATACTATATCGACCAGGCTGGTGGATATGCCGGCGATGCCGTGAAGCGCCGTGCTTATGTGATATATATGAACGGACGTGTGGCAAAACTGAGCCATGGCGCTAAGGTGCGCCCCGGATGCGAAATCGTGGTGCCTTCAAGAATAAAGCGCAAGATGACCACAGCCGAGTTGATGAGTATGGGTGCAAGCATGTCGTCAATAGCTGCCATGATTGCCACTATTGCAAACATTGTGAAATAACAACAAGACACAGCATTATGAACGAGATAACAAACACCGCACAACAAGACATGCAAGCAACAAAACTGGCACATCTGATGATGCTGTTCAAGAAGCATATCGTTGGTGTGATATGTGGCACAATGAGCATCATCGTAGTGGTGGCGGTAATAGTGTTCAGTCTGCCAAGAACATATAATTCGCAGACAATACTGCTGCCTGAAACCACCAGCGAGAGCATCTCTGGAAACATCGGACAGATGGCTTCGCTCGTGGGAGTGAAGCTGGGCAACAACTCTGAGGATGCCATCTACCCTGAATTCTACCCTAAGGTGCTGGGATCAACAGTGTTCCTCACAGAGCTAATGCGCCAGCAGGTGACACTGCAACGCGAGAACAAGAAGGTTAGCGTGTTCGACTATTTTGCAAAATACCAGAAAAAAGCATGGTGGGGCAACCTGTTTAGCTTCAAGAAAAAGGAAGAGGTGAGCTCCAATATCAACCCAATAAAAATCACTAAAAAGCAGCAGCTGATAGTGAACATGCTCACAAAGTCGTTTCACTGCATGGTGGACAAGAAGACCGATATGGTGACCGTGAACGTGGAGGTGCAAGACCCTGAAGTGGCTGCACAGATAGCCGACATGATACGCGTGCGATTGCAAAACTACATTACCGACTATCGCACCAATAAGGTGCGCCACGACTTGGATTATGCCAAGAAAATTGTAGGCGAAGCACGAACACAATACATCAAGTCGCAGCAGAAATATGCAGCCTACTGCGATGCCAACGAGGACGTGATGCTGGCATCGTTCATGCAGGTGCGCGACCGCCTGGAGAACGAGATGCAGATGGCATACAACATGTATCAGCAATCGGTGCAGCAGATGCAGCTGGCACAGGCAAAGCTGCAAGAGCGCACACCAGTGTTTGTGACAATACAACCAGCAACAATACCATCGAAGCCATCAGGCCCTAAACGCATGATCATCATGATAGTGTTTGCCATGGTGGGATTCTTCGGAAGCATCAGCTGGATATTATTGAAAGACTACTACAATACAAAACTTTCGAATGCGTTTGACAAGGATAAAGCAGAGCCTCAACAAGAACAGTAAGGAGCTTGTCGACTCACTGTATCTGATGCTTCTGCAAGGCATCAACCAGATGTTGCCTATCCTCGTGATGCCCTACCTGATGATTAAATTGGGCGCCACAGGCTATGGCTACATAGGATTTGCACTCTCCGTCATACAGTATCTTGTTATAATTGTCGACTTCGGATTCAATCTAAGTGCCACCAAGCGCATTGCCGTGGCAGCCGACAATAAGGAGCAACTGAGCCGTGTGTTTTGGAATGTGGTGGCTGCCAAGACATTGCTGGCGCTATTCACCACCCTACTACTGCTGATGCTTACGCTTACAGTGCCTACATTCCAAACCTACAGCAAGGCTATCTATGCCACACTGCCCATGCTTGTGGGCTCGGCATTCACCTTCATGTGGTTCTTCCAAGGCATTGGCAAGATACGCATGTTCTCCATTGTCAACACCATTTCGAAGCTGGCATTGCTGCCACTGATATTCCTTTATGTGAAAAGCCCCGACGACTATGTGCTGGCGGCTTTCCTTCAGGCTGTAGTGTTCGTGTCGACAGCTGTAATATCCAACATATATATATTATACAAGCGGCTCACAGGATGGGTAAAACCATCGTGGGCAGGAGTGAAAGAAGAGCTGAGAATTAGTTTTCCGCTATTCCTCTCGTCAGCATCGACAAGCGTCTACACACAGCTCATCGTAATTGTGCTTGGATTCTACTGCACCACAAAGATGGTGGGCAAATACTCCTCGGCAGAGCGAATAATGCGAGCCGTGTGCTTCTTGATATACACTCCGCTCAGCCAGGTGTTCTTCCCTAAAATCAGCGCACTCAGCGTAAAGGTTGGCGGCGAGGCTAAACGCCTGTTCCGCCAGGTAAGAGGCATAATTCTTGTGGTGATGACTATGGTGTGCATAGGCATTGCCGTGGGCGGACAATGGGTGTCGCTATTCCTTGGTGCCGACTATGATGGCATCGACACCTATCTATATATTTTTGCCTTTGCCCCATTCTTCATCGGCATCGGCGGCATTTACGGACAAATGGGCTTGATAGCCTTAGGCAACGAATTCACCAACAAGCGCTTCCGCGACGTTTATTTTGCGGCAGCACTGGTGGCAGTGGTGCTCATGGCAGCACTCATTCCCACATGCCAAGCGGTGGGTGCATGCCTTGTGGTGGTTGCCACTGAGGTGTTCGTGGCAGTAATGATGATGTATAACTTTAAAAAACACTTGTCGGTATGTTGATAGCGGTATTGGTTTTAGCATTGCTTCTCACTGGCATCGGGCTATGGCTGTCGCGCGACGTGTTCTCGCCCTATGTGGCAGTGCCTGGCATTTGGAGCATTGACATATTGATATACTATCTTCTGCCGAATACATTCTATTCGGTAAGCAACGGCTTTCCGTTTGCCCTATCGCTATGGCTGTGCGGCTTTTTCATAGCCGCCGTGCTCAGCGAGCGCTACACTCCGGCTGCATCCAAAGCATCACAGATGCGAATGCCCAACATGAAGATACTGAAGGCTTATGTCATCATCACCTGCCTGTCGGTGCCTATAGTGTGCGGAGTGATAGTGAAAATGGCGCTTACAGAAGACCCTGAGAACATATTCCGCTACATGCGTATAATGAACACCGGTCTTGACGAAAATATAGAAATGCCGAATCTGGGCATACTTATTTATTTCCTCTCACTTGCCTATGTTATGATGTTCTTCTCACTGCTTTACTTCAAGAGCAAGAAGATGAAGTTTATCGTCATTTTCATGAACATATTGGTGGCAATGGTAACCATGGCAAAAACCATGTTCCTGAGCATTATGTTCTCGTCGCTATACCTTTGTTTCCTGCAGAAGATAGTGAAGATACGCCACCTATTCTACGGCTTGGCAGTGTTTGTAGGCATCAGTTTCTTCGTGCAGTCGCTCAGAGCCGTTGGCGAAGAACTCGAAACCACCAACTTCCTGGCTCTATACCTATCGAGTAGCATCGTGGCATTCGACTATTATGCCGTTCCGGGAGCATCGCATCTGTTTGGCATGCACACCTTCAGAATATTCTATGCCGTGGGGCATGCCCTCGGACTCACGGAAGCCCCTGCCGAAACGGTGCTTGAATTTGTGAGTGTACCCGACTTTACCAACACCTACACCAATATGTATCCGTTCTACGAAGACTTCGGCAACATCGGCGTGCTGCTGTTCTCCATCATCTACGGCATATTCTATGGCTATCTGTACAAGAAAAGCCGCACGGGAGGAAAGTTCGAACTCATTATCTACGCCATATTCCTAACCTTTGTGCTTATGGAGTTTATCGGCGAATTCATATTCACCAACATGTCGGTTACCATACAATACATTTTCTTTGCATTGCTGCCGTTTATCTTCAAAGAGAGTGCCAGCCCAAACAAAAAATAGAAAGGTGTGTCTGGTTTTAAAATTGCACATCTAAAGATATGGCAAAGCCCCAAAAATTACGACAAAGCAATGATTTTTTCAGAATTTATGACTACCTTTGTTGGGTATGAGTAAAATAGACATATTATTAGCAACATATAACGGCTCAGAATATTTAGCAGCGCAGCTGCGCTCGCTACAAAACCAAACTCTGACAGACTGGACGCTACTTGTGCACGACGACGGCTCTACCGACGATACCATCGATATCGTCGAGCGCTTTGCGAGCACCGACAAGCGCATCCGGCTTGTCGATGATGGCATGAAGTTTCACAATTGTGCTCTAAACTTCATGCACCTGCTAACAGTGTCTGATGCTCCATTCTGCATATTCTGCGACCAAGACGACATTTGGCTTGAAAACAAACTGCAAGTGATGCACGATGCCATTGCAGCCAAAGACAACAGCAAGCCACAGGCTGTCTATTCCAACTCCTACGTCTACAATCCCATAAGCAACGATATTAGCGGTTCGGCATCGTTGTGTCATCCCACAACTCTTAAAGACGTGTTGTTTATGAACGCCGGCATACAGGGATGCGCGCTGATGTTCAATGCCAAGCTACGCAACATCTGCCGCACCGTGCCGCCAGTAGTGGCAATGCACGACCATGTACTAACAATGGGTGCTGCCGCCTTTGGCGAACTGTCGTATGTCGACATGCGGCTGATGCTCTACCGCCGACATCCAGAAGCCGTAACCGGCGACACGGCAAAGAACAAAACCCAGCGCATCGGAAAATTCTTCGACCCACACAAAACAGTTGTCGATGCCAAGCACTACAATGCCATACGCAGCTTTGCCGACACCTATTCCAACTATATCACTGCCAGCGACAAGGCATTGCTTGCCGACTTCTTCAGCTTCGAAAAGCAAAGCAGGCTGCGCCGCATAGTTCATGTGTTTGCCAAGGGCTACAAAATTTACGACTCGGCATGCATACTGGCATTCAAGATGTTAATCAGAAAGTTTGTATAACCATGAAAATATTGCACATCATAAACACACTTGAGGTTGGCGGTGCAGAACGTCTGCTCGTCGACTCGCTGCCAATAGTGAAGCAGTTGGGGCACGATGTTAGGGTGCTTGAGCTGTTTGCTTCAGATAGCGACTTCGAGCGACAGCTGCGCAATGCTGGAGTGCAGGTGGAGGCATTGCACATGCATGCCTACAACCCCATGCTCATATTTGCCCTGCGTAAACACATGCAGTGGGCAGACGTGGTTCACACACATCTGTTTCCGTCGCAATATTGGGCAGCACTTGCCCGCAATAAGAAAACCGATTGTGTGCTGGTGACCACCGAACACAGCACCTCCAACACACGTGCAAGATACAAACTCACCACCCTTGCCGACAAATGCATATATAGCATGTACGATGGCATAATCTGCATTTCCGATGCCACACTGCAATTCATGCGCACACGCACACCGCAATCGGTGGAAATGACAGTGGTGGAGAATGGCATTGTAATACCCGACGCCTCTACTACCAATGGCTCCGACACAAAAGAAGGGTGCGATATATACGAAGGTTGGCAAGCCGACGACTTCATCATGCTGCAGGTGGCACGGCTTTCCGAGCAGAAGAATCAAGACTGTGTGATACGCGCTCTGACGCTGCTACCCGACAATATTCATGCAGTGTTTGTGGGCTATGGTCCACGACTCGACACTTGCCGACAGCTGGCAGAAAGGCTTAATGTGAGCCATCGCACCCACTTCCTTGGTAAACGTGGCGACATTGGCAGCCTGTGGCAGAAAGCAGATATTGGCGTAATGTCGTCGCACTGGGAGGGATTCGGACTGGCTGCCGTAGAGGGCATGGCACAGGGCAAACCGGTGCTGGCATCTAACGTGCCCGGACTGGCAGAGGTGGTGGAGATTGGCGACCTGCTCTTTACCCCCGACAACGAACAAGAGCTTGCCGACAAAGTGCTGAAGCTATACAACGACCCAGCTCTGCGCTTGAAACTGGCAGAGATGTGCCGCACACAAGCCAGCAAATATGATATTAGAAACATGACAACACGCTACCTTGAGTTCTACAAGAAGCTATTAGAGAGAAAGTAAATTTTGAATTGTAGGTAACGAAAGCAAAATCCAACAATAAAAAATCAAAAACGGCTATGCCGATAGTCATAGAATAATGAAAATAATATTTTGCGACAACACCCTATGGGGCCTCGTGAATTTCCGAGGCGAAGTGATACGCCATTTTCTTGAAATGGGGCATCAGGTGGTGCTCATCGCCCCCGAAAAAGAAGACCAGCAGATGCGAACCACAATACCCGATGGTGTGCGCTACATCCCCGTGGCAATGGGGCGCACTTCTATAAACCCTGTTAAAGACATCAGATATTTCTTTAAACTATTATCGGTGTTCAGGAAAGAGAAGCCCGACTACATATTCAACTTCACCATCAAGCCCAACATCTACGGTTCTATAGCCGCAAAGATAGCAGGTTGCCGCTCCACTGCAATGATGGCCGGACTGGGATATATATTCATTAACGACAACTGGCTGCTTCGCTTCGGCAGAATGATGTATAAGTTCGGTCTGTCGTTCACCGAACATCTCATCGTGCTCAACGAATACAACCGCAACCTTGTTAAGCAACTCAATATTTGCCCCACCGAAAAGGTAGTGTTCTTCGAGGGTGGCGAAGGCATTAACATCAGCAAATACACCAAATACGACAACGACTCCGACGACATCACATTCCTGTTTATCGGACGTATATTGTGGGATAAGGGCTACGACGAATTCTCGAAAGCCGCACGCAAGGTGAAGGCGCTCCATCCAAATGTTAAGTTCGAACTGCTGGGATCGCTCGACCCATCATACCCCAAGAGCGTTCCTGCAGAGCGCTTGCAGAAAGACGAAGCCGATGGCATACTGAAATACATAGGATTTACGCAGGATATGGATTCTATCTATCGTCGTAAGGGCATTGTGGTGACACTGCCCTCATATAGCGAAGGACTCAACCGCGCACTTATGGAGGCTTGTGCATCGGGCAAACCAATAATCACATCCGACATTCCTGGATGCCGTGAGTCGGTAGACGATGGCAAAAATGGATATCTTGCCACAGTGCGCGATGCCGACAGCCTGGCAGATGCCATGCTACGCTACATCTCACTCTCGGCAGAAGAACGCCGCGCATTCTCGGATGTCAGCCGACAGAAAGCCGAAACGCTGTTCGATGTAAAGAATGTCATCGACAAATACGACAAGATATTAGGGATAAACAATTAAGAATTTCGATTTATGTATTTCATATAAAATAGACGGCACCTAAGCAAAACACTCAATCAAGTTTGGTGTTCTGCCTTCGACTTGCGCTGTCTTATATAAAATTCATAATTGTTATGCAATATTTGTAACCATTTGCAGTTATTAATATAAGAGTTTGAAGAACAAAGAGTATGATTACACTCTTTTTCCGACTTTTGAATTAAAGTAGATTATAAAAATAGGATAAATGGATTATTATTGGTTATACACCCTGCTAGCCTTCGTCTTGAGTGCAATTAGCGGCTTCATTGTTATGCCATATATTGTGCGCTTCTGCCTGAAGCGTAAACTCTACGACTTGCCCAATGAGCGCAAGGTGCATCATCATGCCATACCACGTTTGGGTGGCATAGCATTTATCCCCTGCATGTTCTTCGCCTTTTTGGTGTCGCTCTATATCTTTGCTTGCATGAACGACAATGCCCCAGTGGGCATAAGCATGTGGACATGCTCATTTGTGGTGAGCTTGTTCATGATATATCTTGTGGGGCTCATCGACGATGTCATTGGCCTTGGAGCAAAGCTAAAGTTTGTGGTGCAGATAGTGGCAGCAAGTCTATTGCCAGCCTGCGGACTATACATAAACAATTTCTATGAATTTATGGGCATCAGTGAGGTGCCTTTCTGGATAGGCGCTCCACTCACTGTGTTTGTAATCGTGTTCATCGACAATGCCATAAACCTTATCGATGGCATAGATGGATTGTCGGGCGGCCTGTCGCTGATATCGCTCATTGGCTTCTTGATATGCTTCGGCAGAGAGGGCATTTGGACATATTGCGTGCTCATTGCCGGACTCATGGGTGTGCTCATTGCCTACCTATATTTCAATATCTTTGGTAGTCCTGAACGCCATACCAAGCTGTTCATGGGCGACTCCGGCAGCCTTACACTTGGGTTTATATTGGGATTTCTGATGGTTAAGTTTGCCATGGACAACAACTCCGTTATGCCCTACCGCCGCGATAGCCTACTGCTGTCGTACACACTGCTGATAGTGCCTTGCTTCGATGTGGTGCGTGTGGTGATGGCTCGACTTCGCTCACACCAACCACTATTCAAAGCCGACAAACGACACTTGCACCACAAGCTGCTGCGCTGCGGACTCACACAACACCAAACACTATGTGTGATACTTCTGATGCAGGTGGCATTCGTCGTGACCAATATATTGGCCTACAACTATATGGACTTCACATGGATAGTGCTAATAAACATATCTACATTCACCGTGCTAAACCTTATCATGGATGTTGTGATACGCCGTAAAGAGAGCAGCATGCAAGAGCAAAAGGCATAAGGCAGCAAGCATGCTCCATAATATTATTGAAAGACATAATACCGAATGAAGAGATTTTTAGACATTATAGTGTCGGCACTGTGCCTTGCACTGTTCGCACCGCTTTTTCTCATCTGCTATGTGCTGATAAAGAGAGAAGGCGGTTCGCCTGTGATATTCAAGCAGGAAAGAATAGGCTTGCATGGTAAGCCTTTCTATATATATAAGTTTCGAAGCATGTGCCACGATGCCGAAAACGATGGTCCACAGCTGATGAATGGTGGCGACGACCCCCGACTCACACCAGTGGGCAGATTCTTAAGAACACATCATCTCGACGAACTGCCACAATTGTGGAATGTATTTATCGGCGATATGGCTTTCGTGGGGCCACGCCCAGAGCGCAAATACTACATCGACAAAATCATTCAGCACAACCCACGCTATGTGGAGCTGTATGCCATACGTCCAGGCGTGACATCCTATGCCACACTCTACAATGGCTACACCGACACAATGGAAAAGATGCTGCGCCGACTCGATCTCGACCTTTATTATCTGGAGCATCAGTCGCTGTGGTTCGACTTAAAGATTCTCGTAAAGACATTCCTAAACATAGCGTCGGGAAAGAAGTTTTAACCCCGATTCGGTAAAAACGATCGATTTTGGTTAAAAACATCTTTCCCGACACTATTGTTTTTATTATTTTGCTTACGCTATAATTTTCACTTCATCTTGCTCACCTCTCTGCCCAGCTGCATCAACCGTTGCAGAGAGTCCTCTTCGCCCACAATCCAAAGAATGTCGCCAAGCTTAAGCCTATAAGTAGTGCTTACCATCGAGAGGTTTTCCTTACCTTCCTCCAGTCCCACCACCATACAGTTGAACTTATTGCGTATTCCCGTTTCGGGCAGTGTCTTTCCAACCAATGGCGAGTGACGGTCGATGATGATCTGCGATAATCGCATCTCGCGCTTCTCTATATCAGGGTCGCTCTGCACCACATCACCCTGCATGGCAGCTTGCATGGCATTGATTTGGGCATCGCTGCCTATCACCTGCAACCTGTCGCCAGGAAACACCACGGTGGCGCCACCAGGAATGTTAAGGCGCTGATGTCCACGCAATATGCTGCTCACATGCACTCCAAAGCGGTTGCTCAGCCGCAACTGAGCAAGGCTCAATCCCGCCCACAAAGAATCGTCGGGCAGGTCGATGTCGGCAATATGTATATCGCGATCGAGCAGATGCCCCTCGTAGAGCGGTTTCTTAAGTCCCAGCACCTGCTGCTCAATGTCGCGCGAGCGCAGGTTTTGCACAAAGAGCCGCTCCATCAGTATGCTCTGTTTTTTTAGCGAGCGAGAGAGTATCATCACTCCCACTGCCGCAATGGCAATGGTAAGCATGAGCGCATTGGTAAAGCGCGTTAGATAGTTGCATATATAGAATATGAACGCCGATGCAATGAGCAGTCGCACCAGAATGGTGACAAGCAGCGGCAATCGGTTTATGCGGCTCTCATTCCACAAAGCACGAAACTCCTCACTATGATTCTTCTTCATAACCATAGCCCTAAGGAATGGGGCTATTATAGCCACGGTAAGCACACCACAGATGCCATTGGCCCACCAGTGCATGCCCGGCATAATATGCCTTACAAATGGCAAGAAGAAGGCAAACATAAGTGCAATAGCAGCCGTAGAGAGTATGGAGTAGACCAAAGCAATGCGCGCCATCTGCAACAGCAGACTATGCCAATTGCTCTTCGGTGCCGATGACGGATGCGACAGCGTGATGTTGTTAATGGCACGTATCCATCGGTTGGGCAAACGGCGCTCCAACATGTTATAGGCAGGAACCGAGAGGCGTATCATATATGGTGTCAGGAAGGTGGTTATCACCGACACTGCCACCACTACGGGGTAGAGAAACTTGCCAATAACACCAAGCGACAATCCGAGCGAGGCAATGATAAACGAGAACTCGCCTATCTGCGCCATCGAGAAGCCGCAACGCATTGCCGATTTCAGCGACTGGCCACCAAGCATATATCCAAAAGTGCCAAACACTGCCTGACCAATGAGTATGGTGAGCACAAGAGCTATGATAGGCACTGCATATTCTATAAGCACATGAGGTTCTACAAGCATGCCTACCGACACAAAGAAGATGGCGCCGAACAAGTCTTTTACGGGTGCCACCAACTTCACTATCTTCTCGGCTTCTATGGTTTCTGCCAATATCGAGCCCATCACAAATGCCCCAAAAGCACTGCTGAAGCCCACCTTTGTAGACACCACTGCCATGAGGCAGCAAAGTCCGAGCGATACAATGAGCAGGGTTTCGTTGTTGATAAGCTTACGCATGAGACGCAAGAACAGGGGCACCATAAATATGCCCACCACAAACCATAGCACCAGGAAGAAGCCTATCTTCACCACTGAGCCTATCATCTGTCCGCCATCGGGGTTGTTGCCCGATGCCAGTGCCGCAAGCATCACCATCATAACAATGGCAAGCACATCCTCAAGAATCAGTACGCTCATTACGGGACCAGCAAACTTCTGTTGCCTCAACCCCATATCAGTAAATGCCTTATAGATAATGGTGGTGGAACTCATGGCAAGCATACCGCCAAGGAATATGCAGTCCATGCGTTTCCAACCGAAAGCATGCCCTACCACTACACCCAGCGTGGTCATTGCCAACACTATCGTGCATGTGGTGATAATAGGCGATATGCCCATCTTCACAATCTTCTTGAACGAGAAGTCCAAGCCAAGCGAGAAGAGCAAGAACATCACGCCTATGTCCGCCCATGTCTGAATGTGGGTGTTGTCTATCACCGTCATGGTATAGGGCATGTGCGGACTCACTATAAAGCCCGCCACAATATATCCAAGCACCAGTGGTTGCTTAAGGCGCTTGAACACAATCGTCACGACACTCGCCACGATAAGTATCAGGGCGAGGTCGCTAATGAATGTGGGCAGTTCTGACATGCCTTAGTCGTTGAAGTGCGATGTGAGCTCGCAAATGTTCACAATAACCTGCATTGCCTTCTGCATCACCTGTATGCTCACAAACTCATATGGACCATGGAAATTCACTCCACCAGCAAAGATGTTAGGACATGGCAAGCCTTTGAACGAGAGCTGTGCTCCATCGGTGCCACCACGTATTGGTTCCACCTTTGGTGCTACCCCACTCTTCTGCATGGCTTTGAGCACTATGTCTATAACATGCATGTTGGGGTCGATCTTCTCCTTCATGTTATAATACTGATCGTGCATGTCGATGGTCACAGTGTCGGCACCATACTTCTCGTTCATCTTGCACACGCATGCCTCAAGGAAGTCTTTGCGGTCTTCGAATTTGCTGCGGTCGTGGTCGCGGATGATATACGATAGTGTTGCCTTCTCGCAGCACGAATTGATGCCCAACAGATGATAGAAGCCCTCATAACCTTCGGTGGCTTCAGGAATCTGGTCGGCAGGAATCATATCGTTGAACTCTGTTGCCAAACGGCTTGCGTTGAGCATCTTACCCTTAGCATATCCCGTATGCACGCTAACGCCTTTTATATGCACCTTTGCACCGGCAGCATTGAAGTTCTCATACTCCAGCTCGCCAAGGTCGCCACCATCGATGGTGTATGCCCATTGACAGCCAAACTTCTCCACATCGAAGTGGTGAGCACCCATGCCTATCTCCTCGTCGGGATTGAACGCCACGCGGATGTCGCCATGCTCCACCTCGTCGTGGTCGCGCAGCCAGCACATGGCCTGCACAATCTCTGCAATGCCCGCCTTGTCGTCAGCACCCAGCAGGGTGTGACCATCGGTAACAATGAGGTCTTCTCCAACATGCGCCTTCAGCTCAGGAAACTTCGTTGGGCTTGACACAATACCCTCTGACAGCACAATGTCGCCACCATCGTAATTGCTAACAATACGAGCATTGACGCCAGCACCGCTGCAATCGGGCGATGTATCATAGTGAGAGATGAAGCCTATCGTTGGGATGTTTTTTCGAGTGTTGGCTTTGAGAGTGGCATAGATGTAGCCCTGCTCGTCCATCTCTACATTGCTAAGACCTTCACGCTCCAACTCCTCCTTCAGATATTTTGCAAATGTCAGCTGTTTAGAGGTGCTGGGCACCGTCTGCGAGTCTTCGCTCGACTGAGTGTCGAACTTGGTGTAGTTTAAAAATCTTTCTGTTATATCCATGATTGTTGTCTTTATATTTATTTGTTAATGATTTTTGTTAATGGTTCTGCAGTATTGCTAATAATGCAAAGATAATAAAAAAAACTTATAATCATCACTTCACACCCCTCTGTCTTATCCATATCCAGCGTGGGATTAAGCTCCATGCAGCAACAAGCAGTCGGTAGCGCCAGTCGATTGTTATGGTGTTGCGACGCTGCTCTATGGCTTTCACTATGCTGTGTGCCACTGCTGTTGCCGACAACTGCAGTGGAAAGTGGCTACCAGCAATGAGTGGTGTGGCAACAAATCCGGGGCGTATGTCGGTGATGTGTATATTGAGGTGGCGCATGCGTGCCTGCTGTGCCAAACATTCAAGATAGTGCGACTGGAAGCGCTTTGTAGCAGAATAGGCAGGTGCTGCTCCCAAGCCACGAGTGCGGGCTATAGAGGTGATGCAGGCTATGTGTCCCTGACCATCGGTGTGTGTGGCAAACCACTGATAGGCAGCTGCCACCATACGTGTAAATCCCAATGCATTGGTCTGCACAGTGAGCAGTTCGCGTTCTATGTCGAGTTGGCAATTCTCCCAGCCTATGCCTGAGCTATGAAAATATAGATTCATGCCACCAAGCTCATTGATTAGGTCGTGGAGTTTATCTGATGCCGAGCTGTCATTTACGTCGATTTGCCTGTAAGCAACAATGCCTTCTGTGGTGTTCACAAGCTGAACAAGCTGTTGCTTGCGGCGCCCGGCAACACCAACCTTGTAGCCACGCTGCGCCAGCAGGCGTGCCACTTCGAGCCCTATTCCGGAGGTGGCTCCTATAACTATTGCTGTTTTCATTATCAGGATGTGTAGGTGAATGATTAATGTTTGATATGCCACCCGTTCATAACGGGCATGGCTATTGTCTTTATGATTATGGGCGAGCCCTTGCCTTATGAGACATTAGGGTTCGCCCATATATTATATGTGTATGTGGTTTTAGAAGCTGAGCATAAAGCCGAAGCGCACACCATTCTTCTTTATGCCTGGGCCGTTGTAGTTCATGCGGCGCACATAGTCGATAGCAAAGAGCTTGAAGATGTTGTGTACACCTACTGTCAACTCCCAATATGGTGTCTTCTTGTCCATGAGTCGTGCCGACTCTGGGAACTGGAAGAGCATCTGTGAGTTCCTGTTGGCTTCAAGGAATGGGTTATTCTTATCGGTAAGGGTGCCCCACATACCCTTTACGGAGATATATTCACGCCACTTAAGCTTTTTGATTAGTGGCAAGCGGTTGAGCAGTTTGCCATTCATATCCCACGCAATTGAGCCAAAAGCATAACGGTCGTTGAGGAACTCCATGTTGTTCATCATAGAGAACGTGCCCTCCCACTCCAAGAACGTGATGTTGACAGGTGGCATGATGAGCAATGGGAACGGCACTTTGTTCCACTGTATGCCGCCATCGAGGTGTGTATCGACATATCCCCATGAACCGAGCCAGAAGCGCTTATATATTTTCGCTTCGGTGTAGTTGAGTTTGTATTGTCCGCCAAGGAAATGGTCAAAGCCCATAGTGTGACTCAGAGTAAACTCTGGTGCATCAAGGTTCACTGGCCAACGGTGCTGCTTGGTGTTTATGAATGTCTGCCCAGGGCAGTAGCGCAGCATTAGTTTTGCTTCGGTGGTGCGTATCTTTTCGACATATTCCTTGCCATCGGGACCAGGATTTAGGGTGGCTCCTGGCATGCGTGCAAACACAAGGTCGCCAGTTGGCTGGTTGCTCTCCATCTTCAGTGAGGTGTGGAGCGAGAGTCCCCAATCTGTTTCGTAGACAAATGAGAGCTTCTGACGATTGTAGAAGTACATCTGCTTCACATCTTGTGTGCGGAACGACATGAACATATTGTCCTTGTTGTGTATAAGGAACTTATCGGCTGGCGACATTACATCGTAGCCGGTCTCAAAGATAATGTTACGCTGCGGGAACTCGAAGGGCACATTCTTTTTGGCATTAAGGCTATAGGTGACCTCTGTGCCATAGTAGTTCTTGTGTGAGTGGGTGCCGTAGGCGTAGTAGCCGTTCCAGAAGAGGTGCTTGTTGAGGTTGGCAGTGGTGCGTCCGCTAAGTCGGAAACGCCATTTATCGACGAAGTTGCTCGACACGAGTGTAGTTACTGGACCGATGTCGAACTTCGACTTGGTACGCGACGAGCCTGTCTCAACAAAGTTCTCGGCAAAGGCGCGTATGCAGAAGAGTATCCACTTGAAGTTTTTCGACTGCTCCATGCGGTGTATGAAGGCGTTCATCGACGACTCGCCTTTCGAGAGTTCCACTGTGCGATATTGCTCCCAGAATGCTTCATCGCGTATCATAGCATCCGCCTCGTGTCTTGTCTTGGCACGTCCTTTGAAGAGCTTGGCTGGCAAATCGTCGAATGCATAGTCGTTAAGACGTGTGGCTTTGGTGACGAGCACGTTGCCTCCAAACATATTCAATTCTGCTGCCATATCGTCGGTAGATAGTGCCCACTCGCCATTAGGCAGCTTGGTGTATTCTTGCGTTATCTTTATGTTGCGCACATAGTTCACATCAGTGCGCTTTGGCAGTGTGAACGAGCAGCGCTTTACATGCAGTGTGGTGTCGGCAAGCACCCATAACTCACCACGGAAACCAAAGTCTTGTTGGTTGTTGGGGATGAACTCCAGGTGGTAGCATAGGTCGCGGTCGACATATACGGTGTCTTGTATGTAATAGCGGTAGAAGGAGATGGCAGTTTCGCCGATAGGCGACGTAAACTGGTATTGCAGCAGTCGCATATGGTCGTCGTAGATATCGATGTCGGTGAACACCTCCTTGAGCATGGTGTTGAGTATCTCGCCAGTCTGCAATACATTGTTTACACCCTCAGAGCGCTGACCCTTGATAATGTCCTTCTCTTCTTTAGGGTTCTTGCGGTAGATGTGCTGTGTCACTGTCTCGTCGATGCTGACAGGCAATATAAGTTTGTTATTGTAGGGCGATGTCTCTATCTGATCCTTCACCCATGCCTTATTCTTGAAGCGGCCTGAGTCAAGGTCGGCAGGCTTTATGTCGTTGAGCGAGAGGGTTATCTTCTGATATTTGTTGTATTGATAGTAGTCGTAGTTTTCAAGATGCGAGCGCTTCTTTGCTGCTATTACGCGCTTCATAAGCTCCACGGCAGGATTGTTCTTGCGCGAGTAGCGCTCGCGCTTCTGCTTTATCACCACCTCGCCAAGGCTACGGGAGTCTTCCTTAAGCACTATCTTAAGGTGTGAGGGAGTATTGGGCCCTACTTTTATTACCTGTGGCACAAACCCCACCGAACTGAATGTAAGCTCCCAACCGTTGTGACGCGCTATTTTGAATTTGCCTTCAAGATTGCTTGCCTCGGCTATATGATGCCCTTTGTAGACAGCACTTGCCAATGGTATTGGATATCCATCGGTGTCGTATATCTCGCCAGTGATTTGTGCCTTAACGGTTGTGGTTATGGCTATGATGATAAATACAATACTTAAAAACCTTTTCACCTTATAACTAATTTATCCTTATAGATTTTGACTACTAAAAAACACTTCTGGAAATGGGTCGAGGCAACATGCCTGCCGACCATACACGTAAATAGCGGATGCAAAGTTATATATAATAATTAAAAAAGGCAAGAAAACTTTTTGCCTTTTAATATTTTTCTACTAATTTTGCATTCAATATAAAATTAGAACACACGCGCGATGAACAATATCAGGCAATCCATTCTTACGTTCACCAAGGCGCAATGCTCAGCATGGGTGGCATCAGCCGTTGATTTCGGAGTCACGCTATTGCTTGTAAACTTTCTAAACGTGTGGTATGGATATGCCACATTCATTGGCGCACTGAGTGGAGGCATGGTTAATTGTTCTATCAATTACAGATGGGTATTCCACGCCTTCGACCAAAAGAAGAAATATATAGCTATGCGCTACATATTTGTTTGGGCAGTAAGCATTGCATTGAACACTTTCGGCACCTTCTCACTTACGGAGCTGACAAATACCAATTACATCATATCCAAGGCTATTGTGGCTGTGCTGGTGGCCGTGTTTTGGAACTACCAGATGCAGCGCTCATTCGTGTTTCATTATAAACAGGGGTAATGCTATGCCCTAACCGCTTTCGACTTAGTATTAAAACAAATCATAAAATGAATTACAGAGATTTTCTGCAGAAGGTGATATACATCATTATCAACCCTATAATTAAGGGCATGATAAAGATGGGCATCACTCCTAACTTCATCACTACCACCGGCTTTGTGCTCAATGTTGTGGCAACAGCCATGTTCATTTATGCTGCAAGCCTCCCAGAGGCCGATGCCTATTGCATGATTGGCTGGGCTGGTGGAGTAATTCTCTTTGCCGGACTGTTTGACATGATGGACGGACGCTTGGCACGAATGGGAGGCATGTCGTCGACATTCGGAGCACTATGGGACTCTACCCTCGATCGCTATAGCGAGCTGTGCACACTATTCGGCATCTGCTACCTGCTGCTTACAACTGGCTGGGAGTGGGCAGGCATAGTGACTTTCGTAGCAATGGTGGGATCGGTTATGGTGAGCTATGTGAGAGCTCGCGCCGAAGGTCTTGACATAGAATGCAAGGTGGGACTGATGCAGCGACCTGAGCGTGTGGTAGTGACCGCCGTTGGAGCCATATTCTGTGGCGTAACAGGCAATATGTGGGTGCTTATAGTACCAATGATTATCATTGCCGTGCTTGCCAACATAACTGCCTTCTGGCGTGTGATGCACTGCTACCGCGAACTGTCCAAGAAACAATAGTGCCGCCTATCTAATATAAAATTCATAATTCATCTGCTATTTATCGTGTTCAGCATATACATTATTATATTATGGGTGGTGCTTGTTGCTGTAAAGCCGTCGCGCAAGCTGGCATTGGCACTCACTCCATGGCTGATATTCGCATGCAGCTATGACGCCATGCGACTATATCCCAACTACGAGGTAAACCCTATTGATGTGCGTGGCATCTACGATGCCGAGAAATCGTTGTTTGGCATAACAACAGCTGGCGGAACGCTAATACCAGGAGAATGGTTCAATCTTCACCACCATGCCTTCTTCGACTTCATGGCAGGTATATTCTACCTTTGCTGGGTGCCCGTGCCAATGGCATTCGCACTGTTTCTCTACTTCAAAGGCAAGCACGAATGGTATCTGCGCTTCTCTTTAGCATTCCTGTTTGTAAATCTCGTGGGCTTTATTGGCTATTACATCTACCCTGCTGCGCCACCATGGTATGCTATCAACTATGGTTTTGAACCAATACTCAACACACCTGGCAACGTGGCCGGACTGCTACGCTTCGACAATCTCTTAGGGGTGCCGGTGTTCCAGTCGATATATGGCAACAATTCTAATGTGTTTGCTGCCGTACCTTCACTACACGCTGCCTACATGCTCGTTACTACAATATATGCCGTAGCAAGCAAACAGCGTAAATGGCTGATTGCAATGTTCGCTTTCATCTGCGTTGGCATTTGGTGGACAGCAGTATACTCCACCCACCACTACATCATCGATGTTGTTTTGGGCATCGCCACTACTTTCGTGGCGCTAATGATACTCGAGTATGGACTGTTGCGTATTAAAAGCTTACGCAGCCTGCTCAATAGATATATCAAGGCTATTTGATTAATAAAAAAATCCCGGGATAGAAATCTCGGGATTTTTTATGCTCTTCAAGGAGAGATACTGAATGTCTTATGATAATTGCCGAACGGAATTGGTTAGCTATCTTTTTCTAATTTAGAGAAAATTATTTTCGGCACGAGTTAATTTTCAATCCTTTATCATCTAAATCGCCACTACCCTGCATATTTTTATTAATGGATTCAATTGTGCCACGCAGCTTAATATCACCCGAACCAAAGGAGTTGCAGTTGGCTACACCACAGTCGGTAAATGATAGTTGTATGTCGCCACAACCATGAGTTGATGCGTTGGTAGTGTCCACATTTTTGAGTTGTGCCTCTATATCACCGCTGCCAAAGGTGGCGAGTTTCACCAATTGAGCATCTATCAAAGACGCTTTAAAATCGCCACTGCCTGAGGCATTAACACTAATATAGTTGCACACCACTTTGCCAAGCGTCGCATCGCAGGAGCCTTGCATGTCGATAAGCAAGGTGTCGGTATCGAGTTTGCCGTCGCATGCAAAGTCGCTGTTGCCATGCAGAGCTACACCAACAAGGTCGGGCGAGGTGATGCGTAGCTCGCAATTACCATTAAGCCAAACTGTTTTGTGCGAGCCAATGCTCACAACAAGTGTCTCACCAACATTCTTTATATCAATAGCCTCAACATCTGCAGCCTTGCCCACTATTTGACACGATGGCTTGTCGCCTTGCACAAACACCACATCAACAGGTGCCGACACTTGAATGCTTGAGAAATATGAAATGTTGAATATGCGCGTATGCTCACGCGGTTTGCCATCATTAAACCTACAAGAGCATAGCAACATCACAACAGCTAGCAGTGTTGCAACAGATGATAATCTAAAGAGTTTTACTTTTTCCATAGTAGTATGTATTTTACTTTTTGTTTACATTGTTTTACTAATTAGACGCGAGTTTACAAAAAAAGTTGCAAAACACGAAAAAAGTTGCTCATAACACTCAGAATTATTAACTTTGCACCATATTTATAAACTATGGATATAGAATTGTTATCAGAGGCAGAACTTGCCACTCTCAGAGATGCCATCAACAGCTCTGAGCACATCGTTATATGCTGTCATAAATCGCCTGATGGCGATGCCATCGGCTCATCGCTGGCATGGGCAGAACACCTTAATAATATGGGCAAAGAGCCTGTTGTTGTAGTGCCTGATGCCTATCCCGATTTCTTGCAATGGATGCCTGGCACAGAGCGTATAGTGCGCTACGACAAGCATGCTGCCGACAAAGTCGATGCCTTGCTGGCTAATGCTGACTTGATATTCTGTCTCGACTTCAACGGCACGGAGCGTGTCGATGAGATGCAGACAGCATTGGATAATGCGCCAGCCAAAAAGATAATGATCGACCATCATCTCGACCCGCATATGGACACTATACTCACAGTGTCGCATCCCAAAATGTCGAGCACTTCAGAACTTGTGTTCAGAATAATATGGCAGATGAATGGCTTCGAGGCCATGAACAAGAAGTGCGCTGCCTGCATCTACTGTGGCATGATGACCGATACTGGCGGATTCACTTACAACTCCAATCAGCCAGAGATATTCTTTATCGTGAGCCAGCTGCTCACAAAGGGCATCGACAAAGACAAAATCTACCGCAATGTGTTCAACAATTTCAGCCCCTGGGCGATACGCCTTCGTGGTTATCTGATGAGTCAGAAGCTAAATGTGTTCAACGATTTGCATGCAGCATATTTCTCTATATCTCGACGCGAGATGCGCGACTTCCACTTTATAAAGGGCGATGCTGAAGGATTAGTGAATGAACCACTGAAAATAAAGGGCTTGCGACTGTCGATATCGTTGCGCGAAGACGACCGCCGCGACAACCTGGTATGGGTGAGTCTGCGTTCTGTCGACAATTTCCCATGCAACAAGATGGCAGCAGATTTCTTTAATGGAGGCGGTCATCTTAACGCAAGTGGAGGTCGACTACACTGCTCGCTCGACGAGGCAGAACGCACCGTGCGACGCGCCTTAGCCCACTACGAGAAGCTGCTCACACAATAATTGCCGCAGACTTTAAAATACTTATAAAATCATAAAATATAAAGCTCTTACACACGCATTTACACAGATATTTAGTAAATTTGCGCTTTATATGGCGTTTTCGTTAAGCCAAGTGAGACTTGTCCCGTCTTATTCAAGAAAACGAAGAATGAAATTCAACAGATAAGGGGCGCCATTTTAACGGCGCACGAAACAAAACATAATAGATGAAGAATATAAAAATCATAGCCTGCATGCTATTGGCAGTGATTGCCTTGGCATCGTGCAAGGACACTGAAACCTATGCCGACCAAAAGAAGAAGGAGCGCTCGGCCATAGACCGATACATTGCCAATAAGGGCATCAACGTGATTTCAGAAAGCGAATTCTATGCCAATGGCTGCACTACCGATGTGTCGAAAAACCAATATGTGCTCTTCGACAACACTGGCGTCTATATGCAGATAGTGCGTCAAGGCTGCGGCGAGAAACTACAAGACGGCGAGAGAACCACCATGTTGTGCCGCTTTAACGAATACAACCTTCTTGAGGGCGACGAAGTGTTGCAGCTCACCAACATGAAGGCTTATACTTATCTTGTTGAAGAGGTGAATGTAGAAAACACTTCTGGCACCTTCACAGCCTCGTTCAATAGCAACAATAGCCTTATGTACACAAGATATGGCAGCGCAGCAGTCCCAAGCGGATGGCTCGTACCTCTCACCTACATAAAGCTTGGCATTCCAGCCAGCGAAGATGAAGAGATTGCAAAGGTAAACATCATTGTTCCGCACACTCAAGGACAGGTAGATGCATCGTCTAACGTGTATCCTTGCCTGTATGAGATTACATATCAGCGCGGACGCTAACACATACATATAGTTATAAAAAATTACAAGTAATGACACTCATCAAGTCAATTTCCGGCATACGCGGAACTATCGGCGGTGCTACCGGCGACACCCTTAACCCACTCGACATCGTAAAATTCACTACTGCATACGCCACATTCATGAAGCGCAACGCCAACATCAACGGGCGCGGTAAGATTGTTGTGGGACGCGATGCACGCATATCTGGCGACATGGTACGAAACGTAGTGTGCGGCACACTCATGGGTATGGGTCTGGATGTTATCGACATCGACCTTGCCACCACTCCTACCACCGAGCTTGCAGTACGCTGGACTGGTGCACTGGGCGGCATCATCATCACAGCAAGTCACAACCCACGCCAGTGGAACGCACTGAAATTGCTTAACAGCGAGGGTGAATTCCTGACTAAGGAGAATGGCAATGAAGTGCTCGACATTGCCGAGAAAGAAGACTTCGACTATGCCGATGTAGACAACTTGGGACACTACACACGCGACGACTCTTTCAATGCGCGCCACATACAAAGTGTGCTCGACTTGAAATTGGCTGACGTAGAGGCCATACACAATGCTCACTTCCGTGTGTGCGTGGATGCCATCAATAGTGTGGGAGGCATTATTCTGCCCGAACTGCTTAAGGCTTTGGGCGTGGAATATACCATACTCAACAGCACTGCCAACGGCGACTTTGCTCACAACCCTGAGCCTCTGGAGAAAAATCTGCAAGGCATCATGGACGAGATGAAGAAGGGTGGCTATAACCTTGGCATCGTGGTAGACCCTGATGTAGACCGCTTGGCATTTATCTGCGAAGACGGCACCATGTTTGGCGAGGAATACACTCTCGTAAGCGTTGCCGACTATGTGCTGTCGCACACCGCAGGCAACACCGTGAGCAACCTTTCATCAACACGTGCTCTGCGCGACGTCACAGAAAAGCATGGTGGCAAGTACACCGCAGCAGCAGTGGGCGAGGTGAACGTAACTACAAAGATGAAGGAAGTCGGTGCCGTGATCGGTGGCGAAGGCAACGGCGGAGTAATATATCCCGAAAGCCACTATGGTCGCGACGCTCTCGTGGGTATCGCCCTGTTCCTCTCATCGCTGGCACACAAGGGCTGCACAGCAAGCCAGCTACGCGCTTCGTTCCCCAACTACTTCATTGCCAAGAATCGTATCGACCTCACACCATCTACCGATATTGATGCTATTCTTGACAAAGTTAAAGAGATGTTTGCCAACGAGAAAATCACCGATATCGATGGCGTTAAGATCGACTTTGCCGACAAGTGGGTACACCTGCGCAAGTCGAACACCGAGCCTATTATCCGCGTATATAGCGAGGCTGCTACCATGGACGAAGCCGACGCCTTGGGCAAGAAACTCATGCAGGTGGTCTACGATATGCAGTAATAATAAGTTTTAAATTTGTCTATCATTAGAAATATTATTCAAAAAAAATTGTACCTTTGCATCATTAACGCAGTCTTGCTTATTGCTAATGATGCAGACTGCAATGTAAAACTATAAAACGAAAACAAGGTCCGCACACGCGTACCACACATATTTTATTAAGATTTTGAGCTTTTAGCTCTTGTTCTCGACATTCGAATACCGCCAATATTCATAAATCCAATGAGAACAAGCAGACGAAAGGTTCACGCTCTATGGCGTGAGCCGTTCTGTGCTTGCATTGGATGGGTCTACTTGGCGGTAACCAGAATGTCAACAAGCCACGAACGGTTGCACGCCTTCTTTGTATTCTGTTGCTACGTAACATCAAACAAGAACTAGACAACACAAGCTCTACACCATCATTACAAGCAAAAACAAAAAACATATCAACAGATTATTAACTCTTATCGTTGCTCACGACACATACAAGTGAACAAAACACAAATGAAAAAATTATCCATCCTTTTGACAGGAATGATGTTGGCAGCCGGCACAGCCACTGCTCAAACAAACAATGAGGGCAGTTTGCTGCCAGGTTATGAGACACAGACATCGCAACTCAATGAGAATGGTGGACATCGCGGACTTGACTTCAGTATACGTCCTGGTTTCCAATTCTTCACCGGCGACAACAGTAGCACATCTTTCACTGCCGATCTTGAACTTGGCAAACGCTTTAGCAAGCATTTCTACTGGGGCGTGGGTGCAGGAGTTATTGTGCCTTTGAGCGAAGGTAGCATAATGATACCCGTCACCACCGATGCCAAAGTGTTTTTTCCACTTAAAACAAAGACATTCACACCAGGCGTCTTGTTGCGCAGCGGTTATGTCATCAACACCGATGGCGGATATGATATCCCAAGCGACAGAAATTCTTACACACACGTAGATGCCCCTAACTTCGTAATGCTGCAGGTCATGCCTACACTCGACATTGCAATGAATAGCCGCACAGACTTTAGCGTTGGCGTAGGTTATACACGTTACATGGCTACAAAGAGCGGTGGCAAAGGCTTTGGAGCTTTTACCATACAGGGTGCATTCAACTTTCACAAACCCACCGATGGCAAACGCAAGCCTAAGGTGCCTACACGCGACAGAGGTATAGAGTTGACACTTGAAGGTGGCATTGGAATGATGAAGGGTGCTGCTTCAAGCGAAAATGGTGTACTTCCAAATCCTGGTGGCAACTTTATCGCATCATACAAGTTCAATCCTAATCTTAATGTGGGTGTAGGTTTTGGCTACAGCACCACTACTAATGAAGCAGCAACAGGCGGTGAAGGAATCTATATGTTTAATAACGACTATGAAAGCACTTTCGAACATGGCGTTGATTTGGGAACCGTAAGCACAACCCGTCTATTCTTGCGTGGTGAATACGCATTCAGCACGAAGAAGTTCGCTCCTTTCGTTTCGTGCGACTTAGGTCTGAATATGTATAGCTACAGTTCTACAGCAGATGGTCTAGAATATGCCTATACTAATACCTGGAACTACAGAGAAAATAGTAATGGTGAAGAAGTAGGAAAAGCTCTCTATGACAAGGTAAAGAAGAGCGGATTGTTCGTTTCGCCAGCCATAGGTGCCTCGCTACGCCTTACAAACAACTCTTACTTGAAGTTTAGAATTGGCTACCAACTCACTTCAGGTGGCTGCAAGCACGAACTTTCTGAAAATGAGTTGAAAGGTCATTACAAGAAGGCAGAAATCAAGTGTATACAATATAGCCAACCTTACATCAATATAGGTTTCACACACACATTCTCATGGGGCGAGAATTGGTTTAAATAAGGTTCACACTATGATTTAGAACTACTCATATAGTGATATTAACTAACAAAGGCGTGTCAAAACCAATGACACGCCTGTGTTGGTTAATATGCTTCGCGAGACTTATTGTCGTCTGTAGCCTCAAGCATTGATAGATAGCTCTGATAGCGCGATGCTGCAATGTAATGGTCTTCTACGGCCTTCAACACGGCACATCCTGGCTCATGTGTGTGTGTGCAGTTATTGAAGCGGCAGTCTTTCGAGAAGTGGAAGATATCTTTGAAATAACTCGTTAGTTCTTCTGGTTCAATATCGAAAGTACCGAAGCCTTTAATGCCTGGCGTATCGATTATGTAGCCACCACCAGGCAGTTCGAGCATCTCGGAGAATGTGGTGGTGTGCATGCCGGTGTTGTGTGCATCGGAAATTGCCGATGTGCGCAGGTTGGCACCTGGCAGAATATGGTTTATGAATGTCGACTTGCCCACTCCACTATTGCCACTAAGCAATGTTATCTTGCCTTCGAGCAGTGGGGCAACGGCATCCATTCCTTCTCCTGTTGTGGCCGACACAGCAACGCATTTATAACCAACTGTCTCGTAGAGTTTCATCATCATATCTTGTAGATGTCGCTCTTCGTCCGACAGTATATCGGTTTTGTTGAACACAAGCACCATTGGCACACTATAAGCCTCAGCCGTTGCGAGGAAACGGTCTATGAATATGGTGCTCGTCTGTGGGTAGTTTACGGTTACTATCAGGAAGGCCTGGTCGACATTAGCCGCAATGATATGGCTCTGTTTGCTTAGGTTTTGCGACTTACGGATGATGTAATTGCGTCGGTCGCAGATGGCTGTTATGAATGCTGTGCCTTCTTGGTTGAGCACAATATCTACGATGTCGCCCACCGCCACAGGATTGGTGCTGCGTATGCCCTTCAGTCGGAAGTTGCCTTTTATCTTACAGTCGACAATCTTCCCCTCGTCGGTCTTCACCGTATACCAGCTTCCTGTATTTTTAATTACTAATCCTCGCATTGTCTGTGTGTATATATTTATTGTTTTGTGCTTCGTGCACAGCGTTTTTATATGCCCTTTATATGCCCTTTATATGGCATTAAAAAGACAAAGGAGTAAAAGAGTAAAAACAACGAATGCCCCAAAAGGCTATTGTCTTTTTTACTTTTTTACTCCTTGGCTTTATCAGTCAGTGCAATGTGTTTACACTGTCATTATCTCCTTAGTCTTGTCGGCAAGGAGTTCGTCTACCTTCTTTATGAATTTGTCGTGTATCTTCTGAAGTTCAGCCTCTGCATCCTTCTCCAAATCCTCAGAGAGTCCGTCCTTAATGGCTTTCTTTAGCTTGTCTTTAGTTTCCTGACGTGCGTTGCGAATCTCCACTTTTGTACGCTCGCCAATCTTATTGCACTGCTTCACCAAATCCTTACGACGCTCCTCTGTAGGCTGTGGAATGCCCAGACGGATTATCTCGCCGTTGTTCTCAGGTGTGATGCCTACATCGCTATCCATGATAGCCTTTTCTATATCGCGAATTTGCTTCTTGTCGAAAGGACGGATAGCAATGGTGCGTGGATCGGGCACCGTCACGTTGGCCACCTGGTTGAGAGGCACCATTGAGCCCCATGAGCTAACGCGTACGCCATCGAGAATTGCGACATTGGCACGTCCGGCACGGATGCGTGCAAGCTGCTCTTCAAGATACATTGCTCCCATTTCCATGCGCTCCTGGGCGCCGTTCAATGTTTCTTTTACGTCTAACATAATCGTATAGTATTAGTTCAAAATTATTTTTCAAGTATTATTCTTTTGCAAATTTAATGAAAATACTTGATAAGTCAAAGAGTAGGTAGGGTGTTTTTAGTGTGCCACACGCGCCTGTTATTAGTCTTTCTGTGTATTGGCCTCCATTTCAGCCTGCACCATGTTTGTGAGCTCCACAAACTCTGCCACGCTCAACTGTTCCGGTCGGCGTGTCATAATGTCTTTGGTGTAGAACTCTGTCGATGCGGGGTTGCCGGCAAATATTTGTCGCAGGCTCACTCTAAGCATCTTGCGGCGCTGGTTGAACACCGTCTTCACCACTCGCTTGAACAGTCGCTCATCGCAACCAAGGTCGAGCACATCGTTGCGTGTCATGCGTATCACGGCACTCTTCACCTTTGGTGGTGGGTTGAACACTGTCTCGTCGACGGTGAATAGATATTCCACGTTATACCAAGCCTGTATGAGCACCGACAGTATGCCGTATGCCTTGCAGCCTGGTGCCGATGCTATTCGCAGTGCCACCTCGCGCTGTATCATTCCTGTGCAGCATGGTATGAGGTGTTTATAGTCGAGCATCTTGAAGAATATCTGCGATGAGATGTCGTAGGGATAGTTGCCTGTGAGCACAAAGGGTTTCCCATCGAATATCTCGTTAAGATCCATTCGCAGGAAATCGTTGCCAATGATATTCTCTCGTAGCTTAGGGAATGTGGCATTAAGGTAAGCCACCGATTCCTTATCGATTTCCACCGCCTTCACTGGTCGTGGTTTTGTGACAAGGAATTGTGTCATCACGCCCATGCCTGGTCCTATCTCGAGCACGGGAATGTCCGGACATGCATCCACCGTGTCGGCAATGGCTTTTGCTATGCCGAGGTCGGTAAGGAAGTGCTGTCCGAGGTTTTTCTTGGGCCTTACGGTCTTTACCATATTATTCTGCCTCCTGACGGTCGTCAACATTGTCGCCCTCTGTTGGAGCGAGCACTGTCTCAAAGTCAGTGATGCCATTGTTGACGAGGATGTTATACCACTGTATGAGTTTCTTTATGTCTGAGTCGTGCACGCGGTCGCGGTCGTAAGCTGGCAGCACCTCAGCAAAGAAAGCGTGGAGTTCGTCGGCAGAACATTTGCGATAGTTGAGTGAGCACTGCTTCGACTGCTCTTTCTCGCCAAGGTTCTTGAGCACCTGCCACAATGGGATGTCTTCAGCATCGGTATACATGGCAATGTCGGCCAATGATGTCACACGGTCGGAAGCAAATGCCGGCATGCGGCGGTGTGTGTCGTCGATAGCCTCAACGATGAGGTTCATCTTGCCACGCGACACTAATTTGTAAAGTCCTGGTTTTCCTGCTATTGAAAGAATTGTTTCCATTTTTCTTGATGTTTTGTTTTATTGTTTTTATTGTTTTCTCGTTGTTGTTATTGCATGTTCTCCTTTTCTTGCTTCAACACACAGCCAACTTGGCGCGATTATCGTTGCTTGTCGCTGATGTTGTTGAGCAAGCATTGCAGCTGATGTGCCACATCTGCCATGCCGTCGTTGTTAATAACGAAGTGTGAGCGTTGCTCCACTTCTGCTTGTGGCATCTGTGCGTCTATCCATTGTTCTGCTTTCTCAGGGGCGATAGAGTCGCGCCTCACTATGCGTTGTATGCGCACTTGCCTTGGTGCGCTGACACACACTACAAAGTCGAAATGCAATCGCTTGTCGAAATTGCTCTCAAAGAGTATGGCACTTTCGAGCCATTCGCATCCCGAATGCAGATAGTCGGCAGCCACTGCCGGATGAACCACATTATTAAGTGCTTGCTTGTTGGCTTCGCTTGCCAACAGATATTGTGCCACCACACGCTTCTGCACCTCTCCATTGTTGTCGTAGACATCTCTGCCTATGAGTGATATAAGTTGTTGGCGCAGCTGTGGCGATGTGCGCATGAGCTGCTTAGCAGCAGCATCGCAATCATACACACTTACTCCCATTTGTCTAAGCATGTTGCACACATAACTCTTGCCTGTGCCTATTCCGCCTGTTATTGCTATGTGCATGGGTGGTGATGTTATTGTTGTTCTATGAGATAGTCTACCTGCTGTATCTGCAGTCGGGCATTGCGCACTCCTTGCGGACACGACTTCAGGCTAAGGTGGCACTTGTCGGATGGTGTGCTCACCAGTTCGTTATAGTCTGCCACCACCATAAACTGGTCGGCGCTGATGCTTCTGAACATGCTGGCACCCACAATAAAGTTTATCTTCACCTTTGTAGGGAACGTGCGCAACACCTTTCCTTCGGGCATATTTATGGCTGTTATGGGCACTTCTATCGACTCTTCTGTGAGAATGTCGGGATAGAGTCCGATACGCACTGTCGATGGCACCACCTTCACGCCTTTTATATGTTCGAGCGCCACTGTCTTTATTACGGTGTCGCCGAAGTTCACGATGTTTATAGGCACTGTCTTTATACAGCGTAGCGAGTCGAGCACTCGCTTCTCGGCATACACCGTTACCTTGTTTGGCCAGAATTGTGTGCGTGCCAGATAGTAGGATTTTCCGGGCACTACATATCCCGACATGCGCACTGGCAGTTGCTTAGAAAGTCCGAAGTTGAAGTAGAAGTCGAGCTTTTCAGGCTTCACCTGCACCACCTTTGTCTGTCCGTAGAAGCGCTGTACCACCATTTTTGTAAGGTCGGTAGTTGGCACCACTCCCACTCCCGATTGCCTGTTGGCATAGGTTGCAAAGTTTACACTTATTGGTGCTATTCGCTCTCCATACATATATGTGGCGAGTGCGTAGCCCTTGTCGCGCACGGTTACGCGCACAGTGTCATTGATATTTGTGGTAAGCACTGCATTTTTAGGCACTCCCACGAGTCTCACGGGCACGCATATTTCCTTCTCGTAGGTTTCGTTGAGTGTCATCATAAGCCAGAAGATGCTACTCAGCACGAGAAAGAACAAAAAAATCAGAAACTCCTTGTTCACCGAACTGAACAAGAAATTTCTGACAATTCTGTATATTTGGATTATGCGTCTTTCCATGAAAAGGTGTTTTTAGAGCATCGCCCTCACTCCATTGTCTTATGTCGTGTATAGCGATGCTCTTTTCTGTTTACTTTTGCAGATTTGCAGAAGCGTCAGCAAATACGTAGTTCTTGTCTACTGTTATCACCACGCCACGTGCTATTTCCAGTTCCAATGTGTTGTTGGCAAGGTCTACACGACGTACTGTTCCGTAGATGCCGCCATTAGTAATCACCTTGTCGCCTTCTTTAAGTGCATTCTGGAAGTTACGTATTTCCTTTTGTTTCTTCTGTTGTGGACGAATCATGAAGAAGTACATGATAGCGAAGATAGCCACCATCATGATTATCATGCCCATGCCGCCTCCTTGTGCTGCCTGTGCAGCGAGTACGAAAGTGTTCATTGTTATGTTTTGTTATTATTTAATTCTTAGTTTTCTTCTGTCTCTTCTTTTGGTGTGCGCAGCACTTCTCCGTTTTCGAGTGCCTGCTGTGCTCTGTTGAGTCTTGGTGTGGCCTGACGATGTGCCTGTCGGCGCACTGGGCGGTCTTCGATTGTCTTCATAAGCTTGCCGGTAGACACCAAGTAGCGTGCAATGGAGTCGAGCATTCCATTAATATAGCTACCCGACTTTGGTGTAGAGTATAGCTTAGCCAATTCTACATATTCGTTTATGCTCACGCTGATAGGTATGTTGGGGAATGTGAGCATCTCGGCTATTGCTATCTGCATTATCACCACATCCATATATGCAAGTCGTGAGAAATCCCAGTTGCGCGATGTCTCGCTCATGTAGCGCTGATATTGGTCGGCGTTGAGTATTGTTGCGCGGAACAGCTTCACGGCAAAGTCCTTATCGTCGGGGTCTTTGAATTCAGGCAGCAGTTCTTGCTTTGCTCCTGTCTGTGGCTCGAAGCGCTTTATGGTCTTCAGCACGAATGTGTCAACCACTTCCTTATCGTCGTTCCAATAGAGGCTCTGCTCCTCGAGCAGTGCGTCGAGGTCTTCATTCTCCTGTATCAGTTGGCGATAGAGTTTACGCCACACCTCACGGTCGGCTTCATACGAATCATCGGCATCTGCCATATAGTCGGCATATGTCTGGCTTTGTTCTATCTGATTGCAGAGCGTGCGCACAAATTCTGTGCTTTCATTGCTGTCGCCCCACGAATTTTTCTGATTTTCGGCAAACTCACACAGCATCTCGTTGCATTCGAGCTGCATGGCGAATTTGTTGTCTGCGAATTTATGCGAAGGCATGTCTGTGCCCTCACGTAGTGCTCGTGCAGAAGCCACCTCTACTCTACGGCGTTCTTCTTTCGTAACGGCTACAATGAGTTCCAAAAGATAGTTGTAAAGATTGTAGGCTTTCGACAGACTGAAGAGCAATTCCTTCTCTGCTCCATCCATCAATTTACTGCCATTCTGATAGTAAGCATAGGTCAACTGCACTACCTTAATTCTAATTAATTCGCGGTTAATCATCCTAATATATATTATAATATGTCTTTGTAAAAGCTCCGCCCTTTGAGAGAGCCGTCGCCCTCCAAAGATTAGAGCAAGGCAAAAAGACGGGGTGCATCATCAACACTTTGACAGTCTTCGCCTTAATATCACTTGCAAAAATAGCTAAATTTGCAATAACTACCAAGGAAACCACCCGATATTAAACATTTTTTTTGCCATTTGTTGTGTATTACGGATAAAAAGCGTAACTTTGCACCGCTTTTTTGAGCACATCTATACAGAAACATATTCTCGTGTGATGGCGAATTAAGGCAAAATAATATTATCAATTATCAAATCTTAATTTAGAGTAACACATTATGAAAGAGATTGACGTTACAGGTCAGAAGCGTACAGACCTTGGCAAGAAAGCTTCTAAAACATTGCGTAAGGAGGGTTTTATCCCTTGCAACATCTATGGTATCGCAGAGCAGGACGGCAAGCCAGCCGCTACTTCTTTTGCAGTTCCTATGACTGAGCTCCGCAAGATCATCTACACTCCTCACATCTACGTTATCAACTTGCTCATCGACGGCGAGTCTCACAAGGCTATCCTTAAGGAGATTCAGTTCCACCCAGTAACTGACGCTGTTCTGCACGTTGACTTCCTCGAGGTTAACGACCAGAAGCCTATCACAATCGGTATTCCTGTTAAGCTCAACGGCTTGGCACAGGGTGTACGTGATGGTGGCCGCATGAACCTCTCTATCCGCAAGATCAATGTTACAGCTCCTTATCAGCAGATTCCTGAGCACCTCGACATCGATGTTACAAGCCTCAAGATTGGCAAGAGCATCAAGGTTGGCGAGTTGAGCTTCGAGGGTCTGGAGATTGCAACAAGCAAGGATGTCATCGTTTGCTCTATCAAGATGACACGTGCAGCTATGTCGGCTGCAGCTGCTGCAGAGGCTTAATATTTATAGCACAACAAGCAAAAGCGCATTCGTCAATACACATGGCGAGTGCGCTATTTTTTTTGAAAAGAAATGGAAAAATATCTTATTGTGGGTCTCGGCAACCCTGGCGACGAATACGACTGCACCCGACACAACACGGGATTTATGGTGGTCGACGAACTGGCTAAAGCATTGGGAGTAAGCTTTGCCGACAAGCGCTATGGCTTTGTGGCAGAGGCGTCTATAAAGGGGCGTAAGGTGTTCATACTGAAGCCCACCACTTACATGAACCTCAGCGGCAACGCCGTGCGCTATTGGCTGCAAAAGGAGAATATCGACCAAAGCAACATGCTCGTAGTGGTCGACGACCTGTCGCTGCCGCTCGGCGACTTCCGACTGAAGGGCAGCGGCTCCAACGGCGGGCATAACGGACTGGGCAACATACAGCAACTCATCGGACAGCAATATCCGCGTCTGCGCATGGGCATCGGCAACGAGTTTCAGCGTGGCGGACAGGTAGACTGGGTGCTTGGCAAATACACTGCCGACGACATGGCTATACTACAGTCTTCTATTGTTCAGGCTGTCGACATAATCAAAAGCTTCGTATTGGCAGGCATCAACATCACCATGAACCAATACAATAAGCTCGGAAAGAAAAACAAATAAGGGTTTTGATTTTTTGAATTTCAAACTTTAAAAAACATCTCCATATGGCAGAAACAGCACGCATAGACAAATGGCTATGGGCAGCACGCATATTCAAGACACGCTCCATTGCTGCCGACGCTTGCAAGAACAGCCGCGTCACCATTGGCGGGCAGAACGTGAAGCCAAGCCACATGGTGAAGGCTGGCGAGGTGGTGAGTGTAAAGAAGCCACCAGTGGTTTACTCCTTCCGCATTCTCAAGACTATTGAGCAGCGCGTGGGCGCAAAACTTTTGCCCGAGATTTACGAGAATGTCACCGACCCGAAGCAATACGAACTGCTTGAGATGAGTCGCATAAGCGGCTTCGTCGACCGCGCTCGCGGCACTGGCCGCCCTACCAAGAAGGAGCGCCGCGCCCTTGATGCCTTTGTCGATCCAGCCATGTTCGGATTCGACATCGACGACGAGGACGACACCGATTTGGGTTAAATCTCTAAAAACAGGTACATCCTGCACTTATGCATTGATGTTCAACACATATAAAAAGCACAGACGGATGGATGCGAGTTTCTTCTCTCGTCAACACATTCGTCTGTGCTTTTTTATGCCTGTCCCTTATTCATTGTTAAGCCTTACACACCATCATCCTCGTCGTCGACAGTGTTGCCACCTGAGCCTGTATCATCGGCATTGGTGGTGTCGAGCTGTGTGTCGCGGGCTATGCTTATGCCACCGCCACGACTTATTTTAAGTAGCAACGGCACATATTCATCGCTCATCTTGTCGGGCGAACCCACGCTGGCAGCAAACCATAGGCTGGCACCTTCTGCCCTATCGAACACAATGCCGAGCAAAGCGCCTTTCATATTAGCCTCATCCACATACGAGGCAAAACTTTCCTTAGTGAAGGTATGACGGAAGAACTCCGTTCCATCAGGACGTAGTATGCTGAGTGTAATTCGGTTGTCGTAGTATTTGTTGCCTTGCTCGTCGAGGGCAAGAGGCATCTCGCTATCAGCCTTACGCTCCACACGCACCTCATAGTTGGCGCCAAGCCATTCCACGGTGCGCTTCTGCACATAGTCGCCCATCTTCTGCACTGGCAGCGGAGTCGCCTTCACAGGTTTGCGAGCTATAATGTCGGTGGTTTTGGGCTTCGACTTGCACGCTGTTGCAAGTGGCAACAACAATGCAGCTGCCGACAGAAGCCACAGAAAGGGGATTATCTTGTTTGTCTTCATGCAGACAAAGGTATAAAAAAAAAGCCATGCATTGCTATATTTTTTGTACTTTTGCAGATGTTATGAAGAAAATATTATTTTTCGTCTGCGCTTGCATTATTGCATTTCTGACATCGTGCAGCAGCAAGACGGAGACAGAGACAAAGACAACAGAACCTGAGCAGTTGAATGTTCAGGAGCAGTTGGTAATGCAGATACGCCAGTGTTCACGAATATACCCCACCGAATATAGAATTCATAAGGTGGTGACACACGACGACCAGTTGCGCCTTAGCGGTAAGTTTCTGGGGCACGGCTATAATGTGCACTTGCCACTTGGCAAGCGCAAGATAGCCATTCCTATCGATGCCACTGTGAAATCGTATATAGACATGAGTGGCTTCTCTACTGCCAACGTGGTGCGCACCGACTCTACACATATAGAGATAATTCTTCCCGACCCGCATTTTACGCTCACTGCCTCGAAAATCAATCACAACGACATACGCGAATTTGTGGCTCTCACACGCTCCAACTTCAGCGACGAGGAGCTGGCATCTTACGAAGCACAGGGGCGCGATGCCATCATTGCCGACATCAACAAGCTAAACCTCGTGGAGTCAGCACGTAGCGGAGCCGCCAATGTCATTGTGCCTATAGTGGTTGCCATGGGCTATAAGGCAGAGAATATCACAGTGACATTCCGCAAGGACTTTGTGCCCGATAATATATTATCTTCTAAACAACAAACAACATCTATCGAACATGCAGCAAAAAGATAATAATTCCAACAATAGCTTCAAGCAACTGATGTCGCTAATCAGCGCTCAGATCATTGCCAAAGTGGTGGTGATACTTATAGTGGTTATTGCGCTAATAATAGTGATAGTCAAATGCAAAAAGGCGTTTTCAGATAGTAGTATCGACTTGTCTACAAGTTCTTCTATAACAAAAAATGAAAATATAGACATCACGCCCACTCAGATAAGTGCCATTGAGAACATCGGTGAATGGGCATTCCTCGAAATCGACGACGAGGAAATGGTCGACACCACACGCCACGGATTCTTTTCTGACGACAAACTGGTGCGCATCTACTATGGCACGCTGCGCTTGGGCTGCAACATGAAGGAGGCTCACGAGGGGTGGCTCACTATGAAAGACGACACCTTGCATGCCATACTGCCGCCTGTGCGACTGCTCGACAACAACTTCATCGACGAAACACGCACCCGACCATTCATCGAAACGGGCAAATGGACACATGCCGACCGACAGCAGATGTATAATCGTGCCATGCAGAAGATGCGACAACGCTGCCTCAACAAGACCAACTATGATGCAGCACGAAACAATGCCAAAGCACAGTTCGAAAACCTTATACACTCCATGGGGTTCAACAATGTGGCTATAACATGGGCTGAATAGTGAACAGATAAAGACAAAACACAGTGCTATGAAACAGGACATAGTTTTCGCCAACGACATCTGCCGGCAACTCGATAGTATCGTGGCGACACATGCACCGCAAAAGGTGTTTGTGCTTGCCGACGACAACACGCTACGGCTGTGCCTGCCCAAGCTGTCGGATGCCGACTGCATAAAAGGGGCGAACATCATAAATATTCCTGCTGGCGATGCACACAAAACCATCGCCACCACCGAGATTGTGTGGGAGGCACTCACCAATGGCGGAGCCACACGCCACGCGCTACTGATATGCTTGGGCGGAGGCATGGTGACCGACCTTGGCGGATTTGCTGCTGCCACCTTCAAGCGGGGCATCAGATTCATCAATTTACCCACATCGCTGCTTGCCATGGTCGATGCCTCGGTGGGCGGAAAGACGGGGGTGAACTTCGGCGGACTGAAAAACGAGGTGGGCACATTCTGCAATAGCAATGCCACCATCATAAGCACGACTTTCCTCGACACACTCGACATGCACAATATGCTTTCGGGCTATGCCGAGATGATAAAACACGGACTGCTATCTACAGATTGTCATTGGGCAGAGCTGCTGCAATTCGACATAATGCAGCCTCAGCTGGCTACGCTACAAAACATGGTGCAACAGTCGGTGGCTGTGAAGCAACGCTACGCCGATGCCGACCCACACGAGCAGGGCATAAGAAAGGCACTTAACTTCGGGCATACCATAGGGCACGCCATCGAAGAGCTGGCACTGCAACAGGGCAAGGAGATGCTGCATGGCTATGCCGTGGCTTATGGCATGGCGGCAGAGCTCTATCTGAGTACATGTCTGCAGCACTTCCCTACCAACAAGCTGCACCAGACCATACACTTCATACGCTCGCACTACGGCACACCATCGTTCACCTGCAACGACTATCCTGCCTTGCTCAACCTGATGCGACACGACAAAAAAAACATATCACAACAAATCAACTTCACATTGCTTGCCGACATCGGACAGCCACACATCAACCTGTCGGCTACCGATAAAGACATCTGCGAGGCTCTCGACTTCGCAAGAGAAGCGTAAGGGTTTTTCATTTTAGTGGGGCTGATTGTAAATCGTCGGATATGCTGGTTTTGAATTATTCGTTTTAAAATTCTTGACCTATAACGCTAAACACTCTAAATTAAAAACCTAAAACTTAAAATACAACATTACCATGGATATAGAAAAAGTAAAAGAAACATGCCTTCAACAAGACGGATTGTCGAACACTCTCGGCATGGAATTCCTGTCAACACCAGAACCCGACACCTGCATGGCACGCATGAAGGTGGATGAGCGCAACCGCCAGATATTTGGTTTTCTTAGCGGTGGCGCCACACTGGCACTTGCCGAGAACCTGGCAGGTGTGGGCTCAATGGCTGTGTGTCCCGACAGGATTTGTGTGGGAATAAACGTCAGTGGCAGTCATGTAAAGGCAGTGCTCGAGGGCGACACCGTGACAGCCACCGCACACCTGCTGCACAAAGGCAAGACACTGCACCAATGGCACATAGACATCTGCAACGAATCAGACGAACTGATATCATCGGTAGAAGTTACTAACTTTATTGTAGGCAAGAAGGCATGAACTATATTTACTATCGGTTGCCCGATACCGAACAGGCTTACAGGTGCTTGGCTGCCGACCAACCGGAGGAGCTGCACGATTTTAGCGAGCTGAACGGCAAGAGTGGCTTTGTGATAGCACCATTCATCCCTACCGACAGCACTCCGATAGTGCTGCTGCCATGCCATTTTGAGCCTATGACACTTGCCGAAGATGATGGCACAGAGGCTGTCCTAATCGATGCTGGTTATGCCGAAGAGCGCATGGCTTATGGCACCGACTTCCATAACTACCACCGCCAGCTCACCAACGGATCGTTCAAAAAGATTGTGTTGGCACGCAACGCCACGCTCACAGCCACCGAGCATATCGACAATGAGGTGCTCTTTGCAAGGGCTTGCCGACGCTATCCGCACATGTTCATTACCATGTTTGCTACCAGGCAGACGGGTACATGGCTGATAGCCACACCAGAGACTTTGCTGGCTGGACACCATAACGAAATGAACACCATGGCACTGGCTGGAACAATGCACAAAACCGACAGCATGCCACAATGGAACGAAAAGAACATCGAAGAGCAGCATTGCGTGGAGATGTATATAAGGGAGTGCATAGGACGCTTTGCCAACAACATTACCATACAAGGACCATACTCTTCGCATGCCGGACAACTGGTACATTTGCGTAGCGACATCGCCTTCTCACTGGCAGACACACAGCATCTGGGCTGCTTACTGGAGGCATTGCACCCCACTCCTGCCGTGGGCGGACTGCCCAAAGAGGCGGCACGACAATTCATCAACAGCAACGAGCAGGCACCACGCGGATATTATAGTGGCTTCTCAGGTATCATCAACCCTAATGCCGACACCCATCTGTTTGTTACACTGCGTTGCATGCAGATGATGGGCAACGACAAATATAAACTGTATGCGGGAGGCGGACTGCTTGCCGATAGCAACGAGCAGCAGGAATGGGAAGAGACAGAGGCAAAAATGAATACCATAATGGGGTTGTTCAAGACCCAAAGTTTCTGCCGATTAAGAAATAATAAATATGTTTAGCGACAAAGATAATATCAACATACTCACATCGCTGCTCACCGAATATGGCGTGAGCGATGCCGTGGTGTGCCCTGGCAGCCGCAATGCTCCTATAGTGCACAATCTTAACGAGTGTGCATCCATACGCTGCCATGCCGTCACCGACGAGCGCTCGGCGGGCTTCATGGCAATGGGAATGGCGATAGCCACTGGCCGACCTACGGTGGTGTGCGTAACCTCAGGGTCGGCATTGCTCAACCTGGCTCCTGCCGCTGCCGAGGCATTCTACCAGCATGTGCCACTAATAGTGGTGTCGGCCGACCGACCTCAACAGTGGATCGACCAGCTCGATGGGCAGACACTGCCACAGCCTAATGCCTTGCAGCCTTTTGTGAGAAAAGCAGTGAGCCTGCCTGAGCCACACAATGCCGAGCAACGTTGGCATTGCAACCGCCTTGTCAATGAGGCATTGCATGCTGCCACACTACGCATGCCGGCACCCGTACACATCAATGTGCCTATTACGGAGCCGCTATTCAACTTCAATGTGGAGTGTCTGCCTAAAGAGCGTAGGTTCCGACTGCTCGAACAACTCAACATTCTTTCGGAACAAAGCGAACTGCTTGAGGCTTTTCATGCCTGCAAACGCCCACTGATAGTTATCGGACAGATGGCTGCCGGCATGCTCTCACCTGCCACAATGCTCTCGCTGATGCAACATTTTGTAGTGTTTAGCGAACCGCTGTCTAATCCTTTGGGATGCTGCCTGCACTTCGACGAGGCAATAAGACTTATAAACAACATGGGGCAGACTGATGCCGATGCCTATTGCCCCGACTATATAATATATGTGGGCGACACCATAGTGAGCAAGCAGGCTCGACAATGGCTGCGACGCTCTGCCGCCCCATCATGCCTCATCACTGCTGATGCGGCATGCACACCCGACCCTATAATGACGCTTACAGACATCTGCGAATGTGCTGCCGACGACATCGACTTGCTACTGTCGTCGCTGTGCGACGACTACGACGACAGCATCGACGATAATATCCTTGCATGTCCTGATGGCAACGAGGCAGAGAGGGAGGCGTTCTGCAGTCGATGGCAGCAGTTGCTCACGGCTTGTGCCAACCACGCTACTGCCTATGTGCCTGAATATTCGCAGATGGCAGCAGTGAAATGTCTCGAAGAGCAGATAGGCAGCATGGAGCTTGATGTGTGCACACACTATGCCAACAGCACCGCCATTCGACTGGCATGCATCTATGCAGGGCACTATGTGTGGTGCAACAGGGGAGTCAACGGCATTGAGGGGTCGCTGTCTACAGCAGCTGGCTTTTCCATAGCCTCCGATGCTACCACTGTGTGTGTGGTGGGCGACCTTAGCTTCTTCTACGACCAAAATGCTTTGTGGAACAACGACATTGACAGCCGACTGCGCATCTTGCTGCTCAACAACAGTGGCGGTGGCATTTTCGAGCAGTTGCCGGGACTCAACAATAGCGGTGCACTGCAGGATTATATAGAAGCCACCCACTCCACTACTGCACAGGGCATTTGCTCACAATGTGGCATCAACTATATGGCTGCTACCGACACCGAGCAAATGCTGCAGGGCATCACAGCTCTTCTCTCAACAGAGGCTACACGCCCCATGCTGCTCGAAGTGTTCACCGACAAGAACATCGATGCCGAGGTCATAAGCAAATATTATAAACAGAATCAACAACCCGCAAACTAAAAAACATATAATATGCAACAAAGAACATGGTCGGCCATCGAGGGGTTCGACTTTAAAGAAATCCTTTTCGAGGAATACAACGGCATTGCCAAGATAACAATCAACCGTCCGCGCTATCGCAACGCCTTCACCCCACGCACAACATGGGAAATGTCGCAGGCATTTGCATGGTGCCGCGAAGCACAACGCATAGGCGTGGTGATACTCACTGGTGCCGACGACAAGGCATTCTGCTCTGGCGGCGACATGCATGTGAAGGGACGTGGCGGATATGTTGGCGACGATGGTGTGCCTCGCCTTAACGTGCTCGACGTGCAGAAGCAGATTCGCTCTCTGCCAAAGCCCGTAATTGCCATGGTCAATGGATTTGCCATCGGTGGCGGACATGTGCTCCACCTGATGTGCGACCTCACCATTGCCAGCGAAAATGCCATCTTCGGACAGACTGGCCCCAAGGTAGGCTCATTTGATGCGGGCTTCGGAGCAAGCTATCTGGCACGCATCGTGGGACAGAAGAAGGCGCGCGAGATATGGTTTATGTGCCGCCAATACTCTGCCATCGAAGCAGAGCGTATGGGAATGGTTAATAAGGTGGTGCCATTCGAACAGCTCGAAGACACCTGCGTGGAGTGGGCAGAGACTATGATGGAACGCTCGCCACTGGCACTGCGCATGATAAAGGCTGGGCTTAACGCCGAACTCGACGGACAGGCGGGCATTCAGGAGCTGGCAGGCGATGCCACCATGCTCTACTACATGCTCGACGAGGCACAAGAGGGTGGCAGGGCATTTCTGGAAAAACGCAAGCCCGACTTCAGCAAATATCCTAAACTGCCATAACACCATTATCTATAGCACTACGATGAGCTACCTTTTCAGCATCCATAAGCGCACTCTGCACTTCAAGCAGCCAGCTGGCACATCACGAGGGGTGTACACCACACGCACATCGTGGATAATAAGCGTGAGTGACACGTGCCGTCCCGACATCATTGGTAGGGGCGAGTGTGCACCGCTGCCCGATCTTAGCTGCGATGCTTGCGACAACTACGAGGACATTCTCAACGATATGTGCCGCCACACTTCCGCTCGCAATGACATTCCCTACGACTTGCTGCGCCCCTACCCTTCTATGCTATTTGGCATTGAGACGGCATTGCTCGACCTGAAGAATGGGGGCAAGGGCATTATCTTCGACACTCCGTTCACACGGGGCAAGGAAGGCATCACCATCAATGGCTTGGTGTGGATGGGACGACACGACGAGATGCTGGCACGTCTTGAGCAGAAGATGCAGCAGGGGTTTCGCTGCGTGAAACTAAAGATTGGAGCTATCGACTTCAACGAAGAGCTCGACCTGGTGCGCCACATACGCCAAGCGTTCAACAAGAGCCAGATAGAACTGCGCGTAGACGCCAATGGTGGCTTCGCTCCCAGCGATGCCATGAAGCGCTTGGAGAGCCTGGCTGCCTACGACATACACTCCATAGAGCAGCCCATACGACAGAAACAGTGGACAGAGATGGCACAGCTGTGTGCCAACACTCCCATACCTATAGCACTCGACGAGGAACTTATAGGCATAAACCAGCGTGGCGACAAGGAGCTGCTGCTCGATGCCATACGCCCGCAATATATCATTCTGAAGCCATCGCTGCATGGTGGCATACAGGGAGCTGAAGAGTGGATTGCACTGGCACAACAAAGGGGCATCGGCTCATGGCTTACAAGTGCACTCGAAAGCAATATCGGACTGAATGCCGTGGCACAGTTTGCAGCACAAATATATGGACCAAACATAAGCATGCCACAAGGACTTGGCACTGGACAACTCTTTACCGACAACATAGAAATGCCTCTCCATATCTGTGGCGACAAAATATGGAGAGGCAACATATAAGGCCTCCTGCTTCATAAAAAACTCGCCAGCACATCTACACAAGGATGTGCTGGCGAGTTTTTTATGGTTATCATGCAATAACATTTTCGTTAATTACAAAGACGCAGCCTATTATATACAATTTCTGTAATAAGCCTTAAACCCAAAATCGGTCATTAGACCGAATTTAGAAGATTATTAGGATGCTATGACCGATTTGGGTTAAATCTTTACCTTTACTATCAGCTTTCTAATTTTTCCCTCGCCTATTACAGGTGCATGAGGGTCTTCTGGCCATACTATCATAAACTCACCTGGCTGTAGCTTTACATATGTAGAGGCGGGCTCGGTGTATAGTGCGCAATCGGCATCAGCATCGTAGGGCTTTGTAAGGTTGCTGCAATCGTCGATAGTTTTCCATCCTATCGTCTCCTCGCCTTCAAGAAGCACATGAATGTCGATGTATTTACGATGCACCTCGAGCACCTGCTGCTCGGCAGCAACACACTCGGGATTGACATTATTGATAAACAAATCGTCGCCACTAAGCTCTATACGTCCACATGTGGTGTTGAGCAAATCATGGCTCTTGATGTAGTCGAACACTGTCTTGAACAAAGGATGGAGCGACTCTATGCGCTCACTGTGTTTTAACGTGGAAACAATCATATCGTATGTTTTTAGTTATTATTCAATACTTATTTAAATTACTGACGTGAAGCAATTTCTTTTATAAGGAAAGTGTAAACTCACACAAAGATACATAAAATATGATAGACAGAGCAATACCGAAGTGTTTTTTGAGTGACGAAGTCAGGAAAAAGAAGTACTGCTTACAACTCCAAGTAAGCGGTACTACTTTTACAATCTTAGAGAGGATGATATTTCACGGCTCACTTATGTACTAAAAACCATAATACAAGCGATTCAATTCCTTACTATCATTCTCAAGCTTTTTAGGATGATAGTCGCCAAGGAATTGGATTTCATCAAAGCACACACTATTAGAGTCTTTCTTATACTTCTCTATAATAGAATTATATCTTTTATCATTATCTATATCGTGATGCATTTTTGACATATCTTCACTAATTGTCCATGTACTACAGTTTAAAGCTCCGCCCCATTTTCCAATAATTTCCTTCATCTGAACTTGAAAAATCCTTCCTCTATAATCAGGATATAAAGCAATAAACTGACCCATTGCTTCATTATCAAG
>CAKQAD010000006.1 GCA_934215545.1 uncultured Prevotella sp. | reverse complement strand
GGTGACACTATCACAGTCGCTTACAAAATTATCGAGGGTTCAAAGGAGCGTATCCAGCTCTATCGTGGTGTAGTGATCAAGATTTCTGGCCACGGAGACAAGAAGCGTTTCACTGTTCGTAAGATGTCTGGTACAATCGGCGTAGAGCGTATCTTCCCTATCGAGTCGCCAAACATCGACAGCATCACAGTGAACAAGCACGGTAAAGTGCGTCGCGCTAAGTTGTACTACCTCCGTAACCTTACTGGTAAGAAGGCTCGTATTGCTGAGCGTCGTGTTATCACCGGCGAGTAATCAAGAAGCTCACTTACTTGAAGAAAGAAATAAGAAAGGGGATTTCCTGCTTAGGAAATCCCCTTTCTTATTTTTATGGTTCATCCGAAATAATGGAGTGATAAACAAGTCGCAAGATTTTTTGTCAAGTTCCACTGACCAACAAGAAATAATTAGCGAGAAGTTTTGTCAAGCACGTTGTGCTGAGATGCAGCCTATCTTATTAAAAATTCTCTAATTCTCTAATTCGGGACAGAATATTAGAGTGATAAACAAATCTCGGAACAAAAAATCTGGACTGAATAAATGGAGTGATAAGCCATTTATCAGTGTCTTACTCCTCTATCAGCTCTGGCAGCACAAATACGGCATGCACCACCTGCTTCTCCTTTGGTGGTATCTGCATGTAGTCGCGATAGAGGTCGGTGAGGTAAGCGTCGGGATTGGCGGGTGCCATAAACTGCTTGCCCTCAAACTCTATTGTCGACAAGGGGAAGATGGAGTCTTTGCGATGCATTATGCCATAGCCGTTGTTGATGAGCACATTCGACATGTAGGTGCCTTTGCGCTTAAAGGCAAAGGCAAGTGCCCAGCGCAAGCGGTAGTAGGCATAGAGGGCACCAAAGTAGAACAGCTCGGCTGTGGCTCGCCACGAATACTGGTGGGAGTGGTGCAGAATGGAATAGCACTTAGACATGCCTTTGCCAAACTTCTTGCAAAAGCTTTTCGACACATCGGGATAGTCAATAAATGGGAATATGTCGACAAACAGGCCCTTGGAATACGGCAGCGAGAAATCCTCACAACCCTCAACATAAAACGAGTTTTGGTCGCGCACCTTCATTATTGGTTCGCGTGTTGGCTCTGTCTCGGGTGTCTGCAGCTTCAATGTGGAGCGCAACTCAGCCGGCGCCACCTCTGCAAAGCGCTGGGCATCGTCGAGGGTCATAGCTATGTCGATGTCGTCGTCCCACGGAATAAATCCTCCGTGGCGCACAGCACCGAGCAGCGAGCCTCCATCGAGCCAATAGCCGATGTTGTGCTTACGACAGATGCGGTCGATGTCTTCGAGTATGGAGAGCTGCTTTAGCTGGCAACGGCGCAGATTGCGTTGTTTGAAGCGTTCCAGGTAGTTCATGTTATAAGCTTTTATTAAGTTCGGGAATATGGGGATGTGGCGTATATAGGGTGTGGCGTTATGCCTTGCGTCGCACGTCTATCACCTGTCCGGTGCAGTCGGATGCCAGAGTGTGCAGTGTTGCCTCAGCCACTCGCTCGGGCATGAGCAGCGACTCGTCGGGCTCTATGCCGAAATTCTTCTGTCGCATTGGTGTCTTGGTGCGCTCCGGGTTGATGCAGTTTATGCGTATGCCATCGCCATCCCACTCTTGTGCCACCGCCTGAACAAAGTTCACGATGGCAGCCTTTGTCGATGAGTAGATGCTGTAGAAGGCGCGTCCGCGAGTGTATGAGCTTGATGTGAAGAATATTATCTGACCCTTTGTCTGCTTTAGATATTCGTAGGCAGCCAAAGCCACATTCACCGTTCCCATATAGTTGGTCTGCACGGCATTGGCAATGGTGGCGTAGTTCATAGCAGCGAGTGGCTCCTTGTTGAGCACTCCGGCGGTGCACACCACATAGTCGATGTGTCCGGCTTTGTCGGCTGCCTCTTTCATGGCACGCTCCACATCGCTGCGCTGCCCCACATCCACACCATTCTCCGAGCGCGAGAACGACATCACGGTGGCACCCTCCTTGCGGAGCATGTCTACCACATACTGTCCGATGCCGTAGCTACCGCCAAACACCACTGCCACCTTGCCGTTGAAGGCGCCGCTGGCAAATGGGGCATTGTCGGGCTCGGTATTCTTCAGTTGGAAGAGTTTGTCGAGCATATATGTGTCTTCACGATAGGTGAGCTTCAGGTTGCTCTCTTCGCCACGCACCACGAATATGGGTTCGTCGGTGTAGCGCTGCACCACGCCGCAGTCGTCGGTGGTGCGGAAGTCGGGGTCTTTGAGTCCTTTCTCGTAGGCCTCTTCAATCAAGGCGCGGTCGAAGGCCTGCGGTGTCTGTCCGCGGCGCAGGCGCGAGCGGTCGGGAATGCCCGATATATAGTCGTCGTCTACCTCGACGATGGTGTCTACCGAGGGTATTGCCACATCGATGGCTCTGTGTGTCTGCAAGGCATCCACCACATCGTTGATGATGCGCTGGCTCACGAGTGGGCGCACCGCGTCGTGCAGTATAAGGTTCACATCCTCGTCGGCATAGGCACGTATGGCAGACAGCGAAGAGTCGTAGCGTTCCTTGCCGCCTTTGAGTATCTTCTTCACCTTGCGCCATTTGTTGCGCAGCACGATATTTTCAAAGTCGGCAATGAGCATAGGGTTCGACACGATGGCAATCTCGTCGATGCGTGGGTTGCGTTCAAACACATCTACGGTGTGCTCCACAACCATCTTTCCTGCCACTTTGAAGAATTGCTTGGGTGTGGACATGCCCAATCGGGAGCCCACTCCACCAGCCAATATTATAGCGATATTTCTTTTCATGCGTTACGAGGTTTTCTTTACGTTCTAAGGGTTGCCTATATTTATGCACGCGGATACGTGCCTATCTAAATGCAAAGGTATATATTTTTTTCTATCCTCTATTCATTAAATGCCACTTCTGTGCTTATTTCGTCGAAACCATCCATTGTTATGGTCATGCGATAGTGCACGGGGTATTGCTCGGATGTCTTGCTGAGTGGCAGCACGAGTGGTGTTATGAAGTCGCCATACACACGGCGGCGTGGCTTCAGTGTCACCACCTGACGCTTGGAATATACTGGCTTGCCGGTGTTCACATCGTAGAGTGTGGCGGTGAAGCGTGCCTTCATTTTGCCTCTGCCCTTGACATTGAACACATAGGCTGCCTGACGTGTGCTGCCGAGCACTCTGAGATTGTCGAAATACACCTGATGGTTGCGGTTGCCTCCGCCAGTGGTGGATATGGTTGTTACGGTGGTGGTGTCGCGTAGCCATGCCTTGTCGGTGGCTGATGACTTATGCTTATTGTCATCGGAAGCATGGCAAGTGGCAATAGCAAGCATTGCCACGAATAGTACTGATAATAGTCGGAAGTGTGTCATGACGTTGTGTATGTAATAAAAAAAGGAGACTATGAGCATTACGCCTTAGCCTCCTTTATGTTTTCATTTAAATATTATGTCGTAGTTGTTTATGAGTAGCGCAAAATCTGTCCAGGACGCAGACGTGTTGTCTTGCTGATGTGGTTGAGTTTGCATATCTGGTCTATTGTCACGCCGCGTTTTCTGGCAATGCTCGACAGTGTGTCGCCCTTGTCCACCTTGTGGTAGAGCACTTGGCTGTTGTTGCTCATCTTCTCGGCGTCGTTGCTTGCAATCGTTGTAGAATTGTCATGCTTGCCACGCAGACGTGTGGCTGTTGTCGACTCGTTGTCGTAGGTGTTGCGGTTGAAGGCGTAGAAGTCGCCTGTCACGTCTTGCTCACGGAAGTCGAACATGAGTGCTGGGTTCAGCGCCACGCCACACAGGCGTGTCTCGAAGTGCAGGTGCGAACCGGTGCTTCGTCCGGTGTTGCCACCCAATCCAATCACTTCGCCTGCCCTTACTTCCTGGTTTTCCTCTACCAATTGTTTTGAGAGGTGGCCATAGATGGTTTCCAGTCCGTTGTTATGGCGTATTACGATGTATTTGCCGTAGCCAGAGCGCTCGTATCTTACTATGCGTACTTTGCCACTGAATGCCGAGCGAATGGTGTCGCCGATATACACTTTAATGTCGAGACCTTTGTGCTGGCGTCCCCAGCGCGCGCCGAAGTTGCTTGTTATCACGCGGCTTGTGGTGGGCATGCAGAAATGACGAAGATCGATTTTGAAGTGCTCAGGCAGCTCAGTAGCACGATGAGCATATTTATTATCCCAGTTGGCATAGAGGTCGGCAGATGGCGACTCTGCTTCTTCGCGCATGGCGATGTTCTTTAGCATTAGTGTGTCGACTGCTGCCATGCGGCGGTCGACTGGGGCTTGGCGTGCAAGAAGGTCCTGTCCATGAACAGGCACAGAAGCTACGGCAAGCACTATGGAAATAAAAATTTTTCTAACTGTTCTCTTCAAATTCATTTTGTTAGGATGCGTTTTTTAGATTAGAATGAGTATATCATTCCTTCAAAAGGTGGTCGTTGAACAAGAATAATCATTCAACATCAATTTTGCAGTTTGTAATGCAGACATTGCATTTTAACCTAATGCGCTGCAAAGGTAGTAAAAAAATCGCATATTTTTGCAATATGTATTGCCGTATTAACAGTTTTTGCAACAACTTTAACATTTACAAGTCGCTGTATAGCAAAACGTAAGCAAAAACAGGCGTAACGGCTTAAGTTTTAATGGTTTCTTGCTTTTTTCTGCAAACTTTTGAGTAACTTTGTAAAATTGTGGCAGAAACGGATTTTCTCCACATGGATATAAAGTTGGCAGAGGCATTGGTTAATCTGCCTGCCGACTTATTAAAAACATTAAGCAAGCAGACATTTTTCCTTGTCTGCGCACATCTCATAACTCGTCAACTTAAAGAAAATGGCAGAATCAAATTTCGTAGATTATGTGAAGATATATTGCCGCTCTGGAAAGGGTGGCAGGGGTTCTATGCACTTGCGACATGTGAAGTATAACCCTAATGGTGGTCCTGACGGTGGCGACGGCGGGCATGGTGGTAGCATCTACCTGCGCGGCAACCACAACTACTGGACATTGCTGCACCTTAAATTCCAGCGCCACGTGTTTGCTGAACATGGTGGCAATGGTGGGCGCGACAAATGTCACGGCAAGGATGGCAAGGACATATATATCGATGTGCCATGCGGCACCGTGGTGTATAATGCCGAAACGGGTAAATATGTGTGCGATGTAACCTACGACGGGCAGGAGGTGCTGCTGCTTAAAGGCGGCCGCGGCGGACTGGGCAACTTCCAGTTCCGTACTGCCACCAACCAGACGCCTCGCTATGCCCAGCCGGGCGAGCCTATGGAGGAGATGACGATTATATTGGAGCTGAAACTCCTTGCCGACGTCGGACTGGTGGGTCTGCCTAATGCGGGCAAGTCGACATTGCTGTCGGCAGTGTCGAGCGCACGCCCAAAGATTGCCAACTATCCATTTACCACTCTCGAACCTTCGCTGGGCATCGTGGACTATCGCGACCATAAATCATTCGTGATGGCTGACATTCCAGGCATTATCGAGGGAGCAAGCGAGGGAAAAGGTCTCGGACTACGATTCTTGCGACACATAGAGCGCAACTCGCTGCTGCTGTTTATGGTGCCTGGCGACACCGACGACATAAAGCGCGAATACGAATTGCTGCTCAATGAGTTGCAGAAGTTCAACCCCGACATGCTGACAAAGCATAGGGTGCTTGCCGTTACAAAATGCGACCTGCTCGACGAGGAACTAATAGAGATGCTCCGCGAAACACTGCCCGACGATCTGCCAGTGGTGTTCATATCGTCGGTAACGGGCATGGGCATTCAGGAACTGAAGGATGTGCTGTGGCGCGAGCTCAACTCTGAGAGCAACAAGCTGCAGGACATCACTGCCGAGGATACGCTCGTGCACCGCGACAAGGATATGACACGCTTCAAGGCTGAGATGAAGGCTGAGGGCGAAGACGAAGTGATATTCATCGACGAGGACGATATCGAGGATGCCGACGACATTGAGTTCATCGACGATTATGAGGTGGAGGACTGCGACGATGAGCAATAACGTGCTGAAACCACTATACTATAACATCGGAGAGGGCATCACTGCCTTCTCTACAACACGACATGGCGGAGTGAGCAAGGGCAACTATGCCTCGATGAACATCAATCCGTATTGTGGCGACGACGCAAAGGCGGTGCACGAAAACCTACTGCGCCTTGCTGCCGAGCTGCAACTGCCTGCCGAAAACATTCTGCTGCCACACCAGACGCATGGCGTGGAGACACGCGTCATAGCAGAGGATTTCTTGCATCTGCCACAACAGGTGAAGACAATGCTCTTGGATGGCGTGGATGCGGTGATGACGAACATTAAGGGAGTGTGCATCGGTGTGTCGACTGCCGACTGCATCCCGGTGCTTCTCTACGATACAGAGCACAATGCCATAGCTGCTGTGCATGCTGGATGGCGTGGCACGCTGTCGAGAATAGTGCTGAAGACAATCACCGATATGCGCATGACCTACGGCACCAAGCCTGCGGCATTGCGTGCCGTAGTAGGACCGGGCATCTCCATCGACCGCTTCGAGGTGGGCGACGAGGTGTACGATGCTTTCCTGCAGGCTTCGTTCGACATGGCGGCAATAGCACGGGAGGAGATAAAGCGTAATCCCGATGCCGAAGACCCTGCAAAACAATTCGAAAAGAAATGGCACATCGACCTGCCACTGTGCAACAAGCAGATGCTTGTGCAGGCTGGTGTGACAGAAGAGAATATAACCATGAGCGGCATTTGCACTTACGACAATGCCGACAACTTCTTCTCTGCACGACGCCTGGGCGTGGAGTCTGGACGTATATTCACTGGAATATGTATTTCGTGCAAATAATATAGCCGGCGGGGTGGCGGATTGCCGGCTCGTTGGTTTTTTACTTTTTATCACCAACTAACTAAAGAATGAAACTAACCCTTATCTCATTGGCTCTATTGCTCACCACAACAGCATCGGCTCCCGTACGCAACCAGTTTACGGCTGCCGAACAGCAGCAGGTGAGCATTGCCACGCCTGGGCTTTTTGACCGCAGCGATGCTTTCAATGTAGATTTCAGTATTCTAAAACCTAATGAATATTCGTTTCCGCTGCCAGTGGGCAAAGCTAAACTGCGCTCTAACAACACCGTAGAGATAACGTCGACCGAAGGCGATGCCGTGAAGGCTATGTTCGAAGGCACGGTGCGACTATCGCGTAAGAACAGTGGCGAACTGGGACACGTTATCGTGATACGCCATAACAATGGCTTTGAAACGGTGTATGGCAACAACGCACAAAACCTCGTCGACGTGGGCGACAGGGTGAAGGCTGGACAGACGATTGCTATCGTGGGCACTCGCGACGGCCGCACCTACTGCGACTTTTCTGTGATGGTGAACGGATTGCGCATTAACCCTTCGTCGATATTCAGCATCAGCTCGCACCGCCTGCACCGCCACACTCTGCTCTGCGAGCGCAATGGCAAATATGTTAATGTCACTGCGGTGGGCGAGAAGGTGGACATTGCCGAGAGTGCATCGGAGATGATTATGGGCGATGTGTTTGCCAAGTCGAGCACGTTCCGATGGAACCTGGAGAATATGAAGAAGGAACACTGGGCTTATCCGCTGCCTGGGGCAAAGGTGATAAGTCCGTATGGGGGCAAGCGACGCCACTCTGGTGTCGACCTGAAGACAAAGCCTAAGGATAATATCGTGGCTGCCTTCGATGGCGTGGTGACACGCTCGGGTTCTTTCTATGGCTATGGGTTGTGCATAATAATAAAGCATGCCAACGGGTTGGAGACACTCTATTCACACCAATATAAGAACTTGGTGCGTGTGGGTGAACGTGTGAAGGCAGGACAGGTGATTGGACTGACCGGACGCACAGGCAGAGCCACCACCGAACACCTACATTTCGAGACTCATTTCAAGGGCAGACGCTTCAATCCAAACCTTATATTCGACCATACTGCACGCTCTTTGCAGAAGTCTACACTTACGCTGACAAAGAATGGTGGCATAACTTCGAAGAAAAACAAATAAGCAAATTGGCTGATAGGACTACGAGATTGTATTCTCGCACCTATCAGCCAATTTGCTTATTATATAATCCCGACAAATGAGGGTGTGCCTCCATCGGGTGTTTATAGTCTTGTAAAAACAGCGCCTTTGCGGCTTTTACTTTTTATTTCTATTTGCACGCTGTTCGCGATACTTCGCCTTTTGTCGTGCCGAACCACTGCCATGGGCTCCAGTGATGTATTTCTTTTTCTTTGCTTTTGTCTTTACCTTGCCGTCGTCGTCCTTACGGTTTGAGGCTCCGCCTCGTCCCCATGAGATACCGCCCCCGGCAATGATAGCGTCTATATCGTTGCCTTTGCTCATAATAGTTGGGTTTATAATGTTATAAAAATATCAATGATGGAACAGGCGCACACCGGTGAATGCCATGGTGATGCCATACTTGTCGCAGGTATCGATAACATTGTCGTCGCGCACTGAGCCACCTGCCTGTGCAATGTATTCCACACCGCTCTTGTGAGCACGCTCTATGTTGTCGCCAAATGGGAAGAAAGCGTCAGATCCCAATGCCACACCGCGCATCTGTGCTATCCACTCCTTCTTCTCTTCGCGTGTGAGCACCTCTGGCTTCTCCTTGAAGAACATCTGCCATGTGCCGTCGCGGAGCACGTCGTCATGGTCGTCGGAGATATACACATCGATGGTGTTGTCGCGGTCGGCGCGGCGGATGCCGTCAACGAAAGGCAGGTTCATCACCTTCGGATGCTGGCGCAACCACCAGATGTCGGCTTTGTTGCCTGCCAGACGGGTGCAGTGTATGCGGCTCTGCTGTCCGGCACCAATGCCTATGGCTTGTCCGTCCTTAACGTAGCACACTGAGTTCGACTGTGTGTACTTGAGGGTGATGAGCGAGATGATAAGGTCGCGGATTGCCTCAGGGGTGAAGTTTTTTGCCTGGGTGGGTATGTTGGTGAAGAGTTCAGGGTCGTCGAGGCGCACCTCGTTGCGTCCCTGCTCAAAGGTAATGCCAAACACCTGCTTGTGTTCGATTGGTGCAGGAGTGTAAGCGGCATCGATTTTTATTACGTTATATGTGCCTTTACGCTTTGCACGCAATATTTCAAGGGCTTCTGGAGTGAAGTCGGGAGCAATAACGCCGTCGCTCACCTCGCGCTTGATGAGTGTTGCTGTGGCAGCATCGCAAGTGTCGCTGAGCGCCACGAAATCGCCGTATGAGCTCATGCGGTCGGCACCGCGAGCACGTGCATAAGCACAGGCAATGGGCGAAAGCTCTATTTTCACGTCGTCAACGAAGTATATCTTCTTGAGTGTGTCGCTAAGAGGCAGACCGACAGCGGCACCGGCAGGCGATACATGCTTGAACGATGCGGCAGCAGGCAGGCCAGTGGCTGCTTTGAGTTCTTTCACGAGCTGCCATGAATTGAGCGCGTCGAGAAAGTTGATGTAGCCAGGACGACCGTTGAGTACTTCGAGAGGGAGTTCGCCTTCTTCCATATAAATGCGTGAAGGCTTTTGATTCGGATTGCATCCGTACTTAAGTGCTAATTCTTTCATACGATGATAGTGAGAATTAAAAAAATTTCTGTTTGCAAATTTACTACTTTTCATTGGAATTCTGTAAATTTGCAGCGATTATTTAGCACACACAACACATGGAACGGAAGAAACATGATTTAAAGAAATTGTTTGAGACCATAGAAAAGCGGATTGAACGCTTGCCACAGAGCCTCAAAGCTTTAGATAAACTCACCGGCTATATCAAAGGCACTGAAAAGCCTAAACGTGAAACCCTCGACAAATTGTCGCTTCTTGCTGGATTTCAGGATTGGGAGAGTTTTCAGAAAGCTCTTCATGGAGAAGATGATGAGGAGTTTTGAATTTTGAGTTTTGAGTTTTGAATTGTGCGCCGTGGGCGCATTTTTGAGTTTTGAATTTTGAATTTTGAGTTGTCGGCTACGCCGATTCTAAATTATTCAATTTTGAATTATTCTCGATTTCGCTGCTTTTGCTGAGTTATAAATCATCCAATTAATTCAAAACTCAAAATTGAACAACTCAAAATCGCAGGCGAAGCCGAGAATAATTCAAAATTCAGAATTCAAAATTCAAAATGCGCGAAGCGCACAATTCAAAATTCAAAACTCAAAACTCAAAACTCGTAAGAACCTCCGCCACTTCGGCAGCACATTTACGGTCGTTGAACTGTTGTTCGGCGATTATTCTTCCGCGTTGTCCCATGCGTTGTGCTTCTTCTGGATGTGTTGCCATATATTCTATAGCTTTTTGCCATCCTTGCACATCGCCGTAGTCTACGGTGATGCCACACTGCGTAGCATCAATATCGATTGGTATCTGTGGGTTACGGCTGCATATCAGAGGCATGCCGAGGGCGAGTGCCTCCACCACAGTTGTTAGTCCTGCAGTGTAGCGTGTGTTGTGGCAGCACACTGCCACACACTGTTGTCGTGCCACCTCGCAAGCTATCTCATAAGGCAGCAGTCCACAAATCTTCACCACGCTGATGTTCTGTGCCGGGTGACAGTTGTTCACTGCCTCGAGGTTTGGATTAGGCACATTAGGGTCGGGATTGATGCCTATATATAATATAAGATGTTGGCTGGTGGCATTGAAGGCGGATATTAGTGTGGGTTGGTCGCGTTGTTCCTTGCCAGTGGCTATGAAGTTAAATCCTGGTGTCATGGTGTCTGCCACACTCTGCCTGATGCGGTCGTAGAAGTCGAGGTCGGCGCCCCAATGTCCCACAATCATCTTCTGTGGGTTGGCTTTTCGGGAGTGCAATGAGTCGTCGACGAGTTTTTGCGAGAAGAAGATCAGTCGGTCGAAGCCACGATAGAACAGTCTGCCACCCCACTCTCTCAGCTTGCTGCCCGATGTTACTATGGGCTGATGGTGCCACACCACTATTGGCTTGCGATATATGCGCAGGGCACGCAGCAGCACAAGCAGCTCGAGCCCCTTATAGTGGGTGGCATATATTGCATCGTAGTGCTGGCGACATGTAAGCACGCGCCATGCCGTATGCAGTGCTGTGCGCAGACGCCCCATGGGTCGGCGTGGCGAGCGGTGATACACCACCTCTATGCCATTGTCGGGCAGGTGGCATGCTCCATAAAGAAAGTGTTTTGGAAACTCGCCGTTTGCCATTCGCTGCAGGCAGTATTGTATGTCTTGCGTGTGATAGAAGTAGACTCTCATGGTGCTTAATATGTTTTTCCTACAAGATAGCGGTAGTTATAAATCTGCATGAAGGGATGCATGAGTGCCCTGACGAATGCCACGGGGTCGGACTCATGTGTATAGAATATGGTGTGGCGATGCTTTATGTATTGCCAGGTGAGGCGTATCAGGGCGAGGGGTGCCTTGCTGCACTCGGCATTGAGCAGCTGCATACCATCTGCCATCACCTTGCCATTGGCAGCAGCGATATGATTGCTGGCAGCCTTCTGCTTGACCCATTGCAGCAGTTGACGGCGGGCATCGAAGTGTGCACGCATCCATGGCTTCACGGCAAAATAGTGGCGCATGCCATATAGCAGCATGGCAGCGGCATTATGGCTGGAGCGTGTGCGCAACTGGTCGGGGCGCACATAGGTGGCAGCAGCGGCATAGCGGCGCTGTCGCACAAGCTGTCGGTCGATGAGCACTATGCTGTCGAGGGCAGCGGCAGCGGTGGCGGTGAGCACATCGTAGCAGGTGCGACGATATATTTCGGGGCATTCCTCTTGTGTGGGTATCACATCAAGCAACTCGCGACGAAGCATCTGACAATGGCCCATCATCGAGGCATAGAAAAGGCGGGCAAGACAGCAGTTGGGGCGGCGTGGGTCGAAACTTATGGGGTCGCCGCCATCGCTGAATGGCACTGAGCGACACACGCACATCATGTTATTGCCGATGGCTGCCTGCTGCTCCTCTATCTTTGTGGGCAGCCAGATGTCGTCTTGGTCGCTCACGGCAATTAGCTCGCCCTTTGCTCTGCGCATGGCAGAGAAGAAGTTGGCATTGATGCCCAGCTGCTGTGGGTTGCTATATATGCGCAATGCCACTCCTTCGGGCATGCGCTGCTCGTAGGCATGGAGCACATCGAGGGTATTGTCGGTCGACCCATCGTCTTGCACCACTATCTCCATGGGCAAGATGGTTTGTGAGAGTATGGAGTCGAGTTGTTCGGCAAGATGACGGCTGGCACCATTATAGGTGCACATCACCACCGACACATGGCTTGAAATGTTCATAAGCGTGATCTAATACAGAGGCAAGAATTAATGTTTTGGCAAAGGTAGCAATAAAAAAGGTGGAACCCTTGTGTGGGTTCCACCTTTTTTATGTTATGTGTCGTAATTTAATTACTTGATTACAACCTTCTGTGTGCGGAGCACTGCACCCTGCTGCATCTTAACTACGTAGATGCCCTTAGCAAGAGATGTAGTAGCGAATGTTGTAGGAGCAACGAGATACTTAACAGTAGCACCTGTAGCATCGTAGATCCATGCCTTGTCAACATTCTCGAAGTTGAGCTGTCCGTCCTCTACGTTGAGTGAACCAGCACCACCCTCAGCAACATTGTTGATTGCACTTGGAGTGAGACCCTCTGGCTGCTCAGCAACGCCCTGGTCGTGGATATCAGTTGGGCCCTGACGCTCTGGGTTGTTACCAGTTATCTCTACACCGAAGTCGATAGAGAAGCCCTTGTTGTGAAGACCTGTTGGGAGGAATGCGCCCTCGAACCATGCATCAGAGAATACGATGCGCAGACGAGACTTGCCAGTCTTGGCATCTGAAGGAACTGTGAACACTGCATTTACACCAGTTGTCTGGAACTCAGGAGTAGCAGCACGTGTATTACCAACCTTGAAGAGACGCTCGCCAGACTTTGGATTAGTAGCGATATCGTCTGGGTTGAACACATGGTCGCCATCGAGGTCGATCCAACCACCAGCGAAGCAATACTTCAAACCATCAGAGAAGTCAGCACACTTGATGTTCATAGTGATCTTCTGACCCTGCTTAACCTTGAGCACATGAGATGTGGCATCGGCATACTGTGAGCCATCAGCTACAGGACCTGTTGCCTTATAATTAAGGTTCTGTGTAGCACCTGTTGTAGTAACTGAGGTTACGTAACGCTGCTGACGTGCAGTGGCTGCACCATCACAGTTAGGATCCATCTGAGAGATGCCATAAGAGTTGTCTACATAGTTAGGAGCATTAGAATTACGCTTCACAGCAACCCACTGGATTGGAGAGTAGGTCTTGAGGTCGGTAGACACTGAACGCACACCGATGTATGGTTTGTCGTCGGCACCAGAGAACATGATGTCGCCAATGAATGCACCCCAAGAAGAAGTGCGGGCAATCTCAGAGATTGTGCCAGCCTCACCGTTCTTGTAGAGCACCTCGAAGTGGTCGATGTTAGCCTCGTCGTTGTAGAGGAGGTCCCAAGAAGCGCGCTTGCTTGCCTTAGCGTCTACATCCCAGTAAACCTTAGCGCAGAGAGAGAGCTTTGTCTCTTCCTTAACGTCTACGTTTACGTTCTTAACATTAGCAGGAGTTGCTTTTACGCCGTCGTTGATCTGGAGCTCACCTACATAGAGCTTGTAGTTATTGTCGCTACCCTTAACACGGAGACCGATGCGCTTGATTACGTCGCTCTTGGCAATGCCAGAGATGTTTACGGTCTTCTCTTGCCATGTCTTGCCATTAACGGTGCCTACAGGAGCCTCTACCCATGTGCCGTTAGCCTTCTGCAGGATAACATAGAGGTTAGATGGGTTGTTGCCTTCCTTGCCATTCTTAACAGCTACCTTAGCAAATACATTGCCAGCGCTTACGTTAAGATCGGTCTTGTAGAGCACGATGTCGGTACCGGTAGAAGTAGCCTTGCCCTGGAGCAAGAGTGAAGTACCACCGATGTACTGGTCGAGATGAGTGAATGAAGCGTCAACATCTGTAGACGCTGTCTGTGTGCCTGGCTTAACAACGAGCCAACGATATGTAGGAACATAGTCCTGAGCCGACATGTTGTACCATGCGCCAGCAGTCTTCTTTCCCTTGTAAGCATAGCGGTCGCCATTGCCAAGGTTGAAGTGTGTTTCGAAAGGCAGGTTGCCTTTGATAGCAGAGCGCTCTGGAATCCAAGATGCCAAACCAGCGAAAGTCTGCAGAGGCTTCTTGTCGCCATTCTGCTCCCAGTTGTTGCCAGTATTGCTGATAGCTGGGCGTGTGAGTGGGTTGCGGTTGCCACCAGACATCAGACGCTCCATGAGCAGCTGATAGTTTGCCTGTGCCTCATAAGAGTCGGCACCACTGTTGTATGACCAGATACGGCTCTGAGCGTGCTCACCCCACAAGCAGATGCTTACCTGCTTTGAGTATTCGTCGGCATTAAGGCGTGTCCATCCACGATCCAAACCTACGAACCACATACCAGTATAAAGGCCCTCTGTGGTGCCCATAGCAGCAATAGCCTGCTGAGCAGACGACTTAAGGCTATAAGAGAAGTCGCCACCAGAGTAGTTGAGCATCAAGTCGTGTGTACGACCGTTCTTGTCGCCGAAGAGAGCTTGCGACTCAGATCTATTCAAACCAGAGTTGGAGGTGTAGATACCAGTGTGGAAGTTGTCAAAGCCATACTTCTTGGCAAGGCGGTGGAGCTCGCGGTGGAACTCTACGATATCCTCATCAGTATAGCCTGAATCCTCCCAGTTGTAGTTGATACCATCGAAACCGAAGTACATAAGGAGGTTGATCATTGGCTCAGCATACTTGTATGAGCCATCGGCATTTGTTTCGGTAATGAAATCCATCCAAGCACTAGCTCCCTGGCCACGACCACCAGTGGTGTCGAAGAACTTGATACCAGAGTAAATGTCGGTACCATTGCGGTGAGCAGCGTCGGTCCATGCAGAAGGAGCTGAGAACACGCCGTGGTTCCAAGAACCGAAGATGTTGGTGTAGTTCCACATAGAGAACACGTCGCTATGGAATGTCATGTTTGGCTGACCAACGTCAGATGCCTTACCTGCATCCATAGGGATGTTCATCCAAAGGTCGCGCTTCTCGTAAGTGTCTTTTACAAGACGGTCGCTACGATCAAGAATACCTTTATTACGCACGTGAGAACGGATGAATGCGATGTCGGCAGGCTGAATACCAGCAGCGGCAAACTCTGCAGCTGTAGGATACTTGCGACCTGCTTGCTGTGCTTGGTAGAACAGCTTCATCAAGTTCTCATCGTTAAAACCACGAAAATCATAATACTTGCTATCATTTTTAGTTTCAGTAGCAGCGAAAGCAGGTGCAGCAACACCCGACATTGCAGCTGCTAATGCAATAGCAGATAATGTAGATTTAATTTTCATAAATTTGGGTTAGTTAAAAGATTAAATTATAATTTATTTCTGTTTGCAAAAGTACATCAAATTGTTCAATATGTCGCTATAAAATAATAAATAAATTTCTGTACTTATGAAATATTAACGATAAAAGTTAAAATTAGAATTATAATTATACGAATATAAGATTTTATAATTTGCAGCACAAAAAAAATGGCGACCATCTTATTTAAAGACAATCGCCATTTTTTATTTATGTTGTCACAACATCACCCCTACAATTTACAATTGCCAAAGGATAGAGTTGTGCATGTTGCATCAGCCATTAGAAGTTAGGCTGATCGAGGTCCCACCAGAGGCGTGTGCCCTGCTTGTCAGGACCACCGAGGTTAGGAAGACCAGTTTTGTTGAGGTCGATGAGTGTCGATGGGTCGTCAGAAACCCAAGGAATACGACGCATGATGTTCATACCACAGCTGTAAGCCTCGCTATCGCCAGCAGTAAGAGTGCCGTCGCCGTCCTCTGGCTGGAGGATTGGGAACAAGCGTGGATAGCCGGTACGACGGAGGTCGACCCAAGCCTCAAAGCTGTAAGGATAGCCAGCGATGTACTTCTGAGTGATGATCATCTCAAGCTGCTTCTCGCGGTTGCCACCTGCCGACTCCCAAGCTACACCGATGTTGGTAGCAGAAGCGATATCATCGGTTTCGCCAGTTGGGTCAACATACTTTGTAACGTCTGCACCCTGCCATGTAGCGAGAGGAGCTGATACGTTCATGTACTCAGAAAGATACTTGTTGTACTGGATGTCGTCGTTGTTGCGGTCTTCGAGGAATGCATACTTGATACCCTGATCATAGAACTCTTTAGCAGTGCCACCCATGTTCCAACCACGGACAGCGCCCTCAGCACGGAGGAAGCAAACCTCAGAAAGCTTCATGAGATAGCAAGGAGCGAAGTGAGAGTTCATATACTCGTTGTCGAGCTTAGAGAATGAGATGTATGGGTTGGTCTCGGCAGCCTGTGTAAGTCCAGGAACAGTGCCGCAACGCATACCTACGAGCACGCTACCAGCCTCTGTCTTCTGAGGAGCAGAGCCCTTAACACCTGTTTTGAAGAGATCGTTGGCGTTCTTCTTGAACAGATACTTAGCGTATGGGTGGTCAAGACGCTGGAGCATGTTGATGAACGATGCACTTGGACGGCAGTCGCCCCACTCCGAAATCTGAACGATAGGATGGTCGAAGCCCATGGTAGAAGTGAAGAGAGCGAACTCCTGGTCGGTGTTCTCGATAACGCCGCTCTCAACAGCCTCTTCTGCCCACTTCTTAGCCGTCTCAGGAAGTACCTTAGACATGTGCATAGCCATACGGAGCTTCAAAGAGTTAGCAAAGCGAGCCCAAACCTCGAGGTTAGCGCCGGTGCCCTCATCAGGATCTGTGTAGTAAGCCTTCTCAGCATCGTAAACGAGCTGCAAACGGCTTGTGAAGATGTTCTTGATAACCTTCTTCTGGTAGTCGTACCATCCGTTCTCAGGAGTCTTCTCCTTGAAGTGTCTGAAAGCCTTAACACAGTCGTCGATGTTGCGGTTTACAGTAGCGTAAATGTCCTTAACCTCCTCATACTGGAATGGAGACTCTGTCTTGCCATCCTTGAAGTCGGTGTAAGGCAGTGGACCAAAGAGGTCGGCATTCTCAATAGCTGCATAGTCGTAGAGCAACAGATAAGCAGCCTTAAGCTCTGGGATAGAGTCGAGGTTACCATCGGTAAGCAGCGGAGCCACATTCTTCTTCATTGCATCAAAACCACCACCAGGGCCACCGATAGCACCCTTTGCTACATTGTATGTAGAAGTGATGTTGAACGATGAATATGGGAAGTCTGAGTGAGGAATACAGCTGTACTGCACATAGTTGTCAGGACCAAGGCAGTACTGGAACTGATAGGCGTGAGCGGCAGGCTTACCACCCTCTTTACCACCACGGAGACCGTAGATACCTGTCTGTGCCTGACCGAGCTTTGATGTACGCAAAGCCTTATAGGCAGCGTTGAAGCCTTCCTTAGTAATCTGCTTCTCGTAGTCGATCTTGTCGGCTTCACCTAACTTAACTTCACCCTGCTCCTCTTCTTTTTTAGTGTCAATCTGGAACTCGTCACCCGGGGTGTCGAAGTCGAGACATGACTGCACACCAAATGTAGTGGCAGCAAGGGCTGTATAAACGAATAATTTACGTAATTTCATAGTGATTGTCTTCTTTAATTAAATGGTCATAATTAGAAGTTTACATTCAGAGAGAAACCAAACGAGCGAGCAGAAGGCATGTTGAACACCTCAAATGCGCTCATGCTGGTGCCTGTAGAAAGGGCAACGTCTGGATCTACTGGAGCATCCTTATAGATGAAGAACAAGTTACGAGCGATGAACGAGAGGTTCAGGTTCTTGTTCTGACCGAAGAGGTTGCGGAATGTATAACCCAAAGAGAGCTCACGCAGACGGAAGTTAGTGCCGCTGTAGAGGTAGTCTTCGATGTTGATACGGTTGTCGCCTGCTGTTGTGCTATAGTAGCCTTCGATAGGAACGATACGACCACTGCCATCGTTGAGCACCATACCTGGCTTGTTGCCATAGTTGGTAGCGATGATGTTGTTAGCCTCGGCATTCAGACGAGCCTTCTCGGTACGCTCAGAGAAGCCATAACCATCGAGGATAGACTCTGTCATAGAGAGCACCTTGCCACCGATACGTCCGTTGATGAGGAATGAGAGTGTGAAGTCCTTATAAGAGAAGGTGTTCGACCAACCCATCTGCCAGTTGGCGTTCATGTTGCCAACATACTTAGCGTATGGATTATCATCGTCGCGAGAGAGACCACCCTGTGCGTTGAGCACGTACCAGCCTTCCTGAACAGCCTGCTTTGTACCAGCCTGGATGGCTGCAGCATTTTGCTGGTTGTACTGAGCTGCTGTAGCAGCAGTGTAGCGCTTAACATCTGTGATGTACATGTCGCCGAACTTGCCGCCTTCCTTGTAGAGAACGCGAACAACGTCGACATTGTTCTTCATAGGAATCTCCTCGCCAGTTACATCGTTGTAAGCAGTGCGGAGAATCTTGTTGTCGTTGTAAGAGATGTTGTAAGATGTCTTCCAACGCAAGCCACGAGCACCAAACTTGAAGTCGTAGCCAACAGTTGCCTCAAGACCCTGGTTGCGGATCTTACATGTGTTCATAGGAATTGTAAGACCTGCTGCATTGGTACCAGTGAGGTAGAGGTTAGACATTGTAGCATTGTAGTATGTGAAGTCGAAGCTCAAACGGTTGTTGAGGAACAATGCCTCGATACCTGTTTCGAAAGAAGCTGTCTTCTCAGGACGTGGATCCTTGAAGGTAGCCCAGTTAGAACGGATGATAGCACCTGTCTCGTTGTTGTAGCTATAAGAGCCATAAACCTGGTTAGGAATAGAGTTACCTACCTCAGAGTAAGATGCACGATACTTCAAGTAGTTGAACCACTCTGGCAACTTAACCAAAGAGCTGACGATGGCGTTGGCACCGAAGCCGAAGTAACCATAATCCTCTGGCGTTCCACGATCCTTGAACTGACGATAAGCACGATACCAGTCACGACGATAAGAACCATCAACGTAAACCATATCCTTCCAGCCTACCTGAGCTGTGAACACTGCACCCTTGTTCCAGTCGGAGCTGTTGCCCTGAGAGAGCGCGCGAGCGTTACCTGCCTGAGTGGTGAAGTAGTTAACGCGAGTAGACATCTGGTCTTGTCCAGTATAAACGTAAGTAGCCTCGAAAGCGCTATAATCCTTGCTCTCGCCCTTAGTTACATGGCCTACCCAACCTGCAGTTGCTGATACCGACCAGTCGCCGAAGGTCTTGTTGTAGTTGAGCATGTAGTCGGTGTAGAGCTCAGTGGTCTTGCCATAGTTCCAGTAGTAAGAACCGAAGTCGTAAACGTCGGCATCGTAAGCTGTAGTAGCGTAACGACGTGAGTCGCCTTCGTACTTGTTGAAGTCCATACCTACACGAGCCTGGAATGAAAGGCCGTCCCAGATATCAACAGTACCGGTGATGTTGCCGAAGAAGCGAGACTCTCTCTGGATGCTGCTGTTCTGATTGAGCAACCAGTATGGGTTGTTGTTCTTGGCACCACGGAGAATCCAGTTCTGCTGAGGACCGTTAAGAGTAGCATAGCCTGTAACCCACTTCTTGTTGGTAGAACCAGCTACCTGCTCGTAGTAACCCTGCTGATGGCTCATCCATGTAGCATTGTCGATACGATAGTTGTCGCGGTAGTAGTCCATATCCACGTTGCGTGGAGTCATGTACATGTGGTAGATAGGGTTGGTAACAGTACCACCACCAGGACGGTTCTTTGTCTTGGTGTTGATGTAGTTCATAGACACGTTGATAGTAGCGCGGTCGTAGAACTTGAACTCCTGACGGAATGAGAATGTGTTACGGTTGTAAGAGTTGTTTGGCAACATACCGTTAGAGTGAGAGTTACCATAAGAGAAGTAAGACTTCATCTTGTCGGTACCACCAGAGAGGGCGATAGAGTTGTTGGTTGTTACACCAGTGCGATAGAACTCATCGAGATCGTCCTTTGCATAGTTGCGGAGGTGGAGCTCATTGGTCTGTCCAGGATACTTCTGTGAGTCGAGAGTCAGAGAGAGACTTGTTGGGCTCTCAGAGATTCTGGCACCCCAGCCGTTGGACTTGAAGCTACCTGCAAGCATTGTAGCACCGTAGGTGTTCTGAATCTTAGGAGTGGTGAGCACGTTGTCGAATGTAACGTTAGAAGAAACATTGACAGCGATGTGGCCCTCACGACCCTTCTTTGTGGTGATCATAAGCACACCGTTGGCAGCCTCTGAACCATAAAGAGCGGCAGCGTTGGCACCCTTCAGCACGTTGATTGACTCGATGTCGTCAGGGTTGATCATAGAGAGAGCGTCGCCACCCTCAGATGCGCCCATTGTCATCATTGAGCCACTGCCTACCTGGCTACGTGTGCTGTTGCTCATAGGCACACCGTCGACAACGATAAGAGGAGTACTCTTACCCATGATAGACTTGTTACCACGGAGCATGATCTTAGAAGAACCACCGGCACCACCAGCACTTGGAGTGATGGTAACACCAGAAACCTTACCCTCGAGAGAGTTGGCAACGTTAGGGTCCTGTACACGGTTAAGGTCAGAAGCCTTTACCTGCTGTGTAGAGTAGGTAAGTGATGACTCCTTACGCTTGATACCCATGGCAGTAACAACGACTTCCTTAAGAGCGGTGCTCTCGTCGCGCATCACTACGTCGAGTGTAGCACGGCCTGCGACCTTCTCCTCCTGTGGAGTGTAGCCAATGTAAGAGAATACGAGAACTGCATTCTTGTTGGCAACATTAATTTTGTAGTTACCGTCGATGTCGGTCACTGCGCCAGTGCCGGTAGCACCCTTTACTTGTACACTTACACCGATGAGCGGTTCACCTGTTGCGTCCTTTACAGTACCTGAAACGACACTGCTCTGCTGCTGAATCAGCGCATTAGGAGCTGAATGGTCGGCTGCTGAGGCATACTGCATAGGTACACCTGCTGACAACAGCGCGAAGGCTGTCTTCAGAAGCAACGAACCTCTTTCTTTAGAAATGTTATTCATGTAAACAGTTTATAAATTAATAATTGTTCTTTTCTGTGGTATATCTCCGGTGCGACAGCTATGCTGCTGCCACACCGGAGATATTGTATATAATAAGGTGTAAAAGCCTTATGCGCTTAAATGGCTTTACTTCTTGATCACCTTAACGCTCTTGTAGATCTTGCCGTCCTTAACAACCTGTACGAGGTACATGCCGTTGGCGCCAGACATTGCTACGTTGACAACCTGACCTGCACCAGCCTCGAAGTTGTTGGTCTGCAACAACTGACCGTTGGTGGTGAGAACATTTACGGTGTAGTTGCCAGCCTCTGCGAAGCGGAAGTTAACGCTCTCTACGAATGGGTTAGGGAACACTGAGAAGTCAGCGCCTGTCTTGACATCGTTGATAGCGGTCTCGCCAGTAATCTCTACCACATTCTCGAGAGTCTTCTCGATGGTGCCATAAGGGTTGGTGAGGCTGAGTGTTGCAGAGTAGGTGCCTGCCATTGCATAGGTAACCACTGCTGCTTCATCGCTCTCAGAAGATATGCGAGCACCATTGAGCTTGAGCTTCTTGGTGGTCTTGATAGGCAGTGAACCAGCGATACCAGGATAGCCTGCAGTGAGGTTGTCGGCACTCTGCTTAGCGTAGTAAGCTTTTGCTGTAGACTCGCCACCTGCTGCTGCTGTACGAACCATTTTGGCTACATACTGTGGACCTGCATGACCGTGGTTAGCGAATGTAGAGTCGGCCTTATTGTAATCCTCGAAGGTGTAGTAAGCCTGGAGACCAGTAGGAACATTGTTGGTGTCGAAGCCGTTCATAGCTGTCTTAACCTCGTCCTCAGTAAGTGCCTTGTTCCATACCTGAACATCGTCTACCCAACCGGTGAAGCCAGCCTTGTAAACGCCACCACCACCGATGAAGATGTTGGCAACAGCGTTGCGGTTGGTACCACCTACACCACCATCTTCACGACGCTTAGTGCCGATAACAGTGGCATTGGCAACACGCTTGCCGTTGAAGTAGATCTGCTGTACCTTGCTTGCGTCCTGAGTTACAACGATGTGGTTCCACAAGCCTGGGTTCAGGCTGTAGCCTGTAGACATCATTGCCTCGTTAGGATCGTCGTGAGCTGTCCATCCATAAGTGTTGAGCGACACCTCGTTGGCAGCGTGAGCCTTCTTGCAGCTTGATGTACCAGCCTTGATTTCCGGACGAATCTGTACCCAGATGTCACCCCAGTTGTTGGTTGGCCATGAGTCTTCGATAGTGTTCTTGCTGATGAGGTTTGTGCCCTGCTTGTCGTGAGCATAGCTTTCTGCCTTCACCCAAAGAGCGTAAGACCAAACTTTGCCGGTCTGCACCTCTTGTGGAATCATAAGCATGTCAGGGTCCTGGATGCGCAGTGCGCGTGATACAGTGCCCTCGCCCTTGCGATAAGCATAGTTGTAGGTTACTTCCTCGCCAGTCTTAGCCTGGTTCTTGTTAACACTGAAGGTGTTGATAGTAGGCAGTGCACCTGTTGACTCTGGAGTGATCTGAATCTTACCACGGAGAGTGGTAGTAACGTTCTTAGAGTCGGTCATCACTACATCGTAAGAACCGAGTTCAGCAATAGATGTTGTGAAGTTCTTAACATTCTGCTTTGTGAGAAGCACCTTGCCGGTTTGAGAGTTTACAACCTGCCACTGCTTAGCTGGCTCTGCCATAGCATCTTCAAGACCGCAGGTGAATGTCTCGTTAGGCTTGATAACGTCGCGGTCGAGCACTACCTCGCTTGATGGGCTGTCGTAAGGAATATCCTTATACTCTGTCCAAGAGATAGGCGACTTCTGTACGCCATCAGGAGAAACGGCACGCACACCGAAGCGAGCCTTACGTCCTTCGAAACCGCTTACTAATGGAGCGTCGATTACATAAGCTGCCCATGATGTAGTGGCAGTGAGGAGCTGTTCAGGCTGGTTTTCCTGCTGCATGAAGATTTCGAAGTACCATGTGCCAACCTCGTCGTTGTAGGTAGGAACTTCAAGACCTGTCTGGTCTTTGCTCTCATAACGCATCTTGAAGTCGAGTGAGCTACCCTTACCACGGAGCATCTCTACCTGCTTGATAACTGGTGTTGCAGTAGCGAATGTCTGCTGTGGGTTGCGAACAGCCATCTCGCCGATGAGCATGTTGTAGTCCTTGGCAGTGTTGTCGAGACGAATACCCATCATTGCAACCTGATCGCCATCCTTCAAACCGAGCTGTGCAGCAGTAGCGGTGAATGTGGTCCACTCGCCATATTTGCCAGCATCAGGAATTGCGATTTCCTTATAGTCGTTGAGCTTGTCGCGGAGAGCCACGAAGAGCTTGGCATGTGTAGCAAGCTCGTTGTTCATCTTGTATGTCACAGAGAATTTGTAGTCGGGCTTAACAGCAAGCATGGTCTTGAAGAGCTTGATACGCGACATCTTGGTAGCACCGCTCAGGCGCAAGCAAGAACCGCCGAAGTAAGCATCGTCCCATGTAAGGTCGGCATTAGCCAAGTCGCCCTCGGTAGCCTTTTCGTTGGCATTAACAATCCACCAGCGCCATGTAGGCATGATGTCCTGAGTGTTGATGTTGTGCCACTTGTGGTTGAATGTTACCTTACCCTCGTTTCTGAAAGAGAGACCATTACCAAGGTTGAAGCGTGACACGAAAGGCACGTTCATGATAGTAGACTTAGCTGAAAGGAATGTAGCCAAGCCATGGAAATTCTTAAGGCTTGCATTGCCAAGGTCGCAACTGTTGTTGAGAGGTGGCAAGTTGAGCGGGTTACGGTTGCCACCGCTGAAGATCATCTCCTGCTTGGTGAGGTAAGCCTGCTGTATGGCTACGTCGGAAGTACCTTCATCAGTAGCGCTTTGGTGGATAAGGCTCTGTGAGTGAGCGCCCCAGAAACCGATAGACACATTGTTGTTAGCGATGCAGCTCCATCCGTTCCATGCCTTCAAGCCACGGCCCTGGATGTCGAAGCCTGCATAGTAGTCAAAGCTGCTACGGCCATACTTCTTGGCATTGGTAACGGTGTTTGCCAGCACTGTATTGTTCCAGTTGTAGTTGGCAAAGAGCATATCGGTAACGATGTCGTCGCCAGTACCGAAGTTTTCCTTGTTGTGTGAACCCAGACCACGGTCGGCAGCGTTCTGTCCAGAGTCGCCGGTATAGTCGTACCAGTGCAGCTGGAAGTGCCAGTTGAGCTCCTTAGCACGCTTGTGGCAAGCCTTGATAAACTCGCGCCACTCCTCCATAGTATCGTAGTCGGAATTGAACTCAGAGTTTACGCCGATGCCGTCGATACCATAGTAGCGGAGCATCTTAACGAAGTTGTCGACATACTTGAAGTTGTCGTTCTCGTCGCGCTCGGTGAGCTTACGCCACACCTGTGAATACTTGTTAGAGCCGGTGAGTGTTACTGAAGCTGCCCAAGGAATTGAATAAACACAACCCACTGCAACACCATTCTTGTGTGCAACATCGGTGAGACCTGATGTGACACGGAACCAAGGAGCTGTCCAGTTGCCATGGATGTTCACATACGACCACAATGAGAAGTTGTCGCCCTCGAAGCAATAGCGAGGCAGTGCTTTCCATGAAGAAGTAGGATCGTCGAGTGGTACCCACAGACACATCTTACGCTCAGGGTTTACGCCCTTAACAGCGGTGTAGTCGCCATCGGTGATACGTGGCATCGGACGCTGACGTGAGATGTAGAACTGATCGTCGATAGCAGAAACGCCTTCTGGAGCCTTTCCAGCCTTCCATGTGCCGATGAGCTTCAGACCAGAGTCGAAGTCGCCGTCCTTGATGTCAAGCGGATGAGTTGGAGTACGTTGTGCCATTGCTGCTGTTGCACAAAGCAGAGCAGAAGCAAGGATAAGTGAACTCTTTTTCATGTTGTTTTGTTTGTTTGGTTTATAATTTAAGGTGATTAATTCCTTATTTTGATTTAAAACGGCAAATGCGGCAAGCATCTACTGGCTGTTTTGCCAGTAGACTTGCCACATGATTAGCCTATTTAATGTCGTTTATACATCAATATTATTTACGGATGAGCTTGAATGTGCGAACGAACTTGCCGTCCTTCTTCACTGTTACGATATATACGCCTGCCTTAGCAAGGTGCATCTGCATGTTGCCACCAGCAACGATGTTGTCGGTGTTGCGTGCCTGAGCCTGTCCTGCCACGTCAACAACCATTACATCGTAGTTGCCAGCCTCTGCAAACTCAACGATTACGTTCTCGCCAACAGTGTAGGCCTTCATTTCAGAAGCAGCCTCAACATTGTCGATGGCAGAAGGAGCGTCGATGGTGATAGCAGAGAATGTGCGCTGTGCCTGACCCAGTGAGTTGGTGAGCGAGAGTGTTACGGTGCGCACACCTGCCTTACCATAGGTGAGCTGAGCCTCGCCGGCTGTGTCGTTGCCACTCTGTGACACGATTTCGGCCTTAGGAGCACGCCATGTTGGCACTGTCTCTACTCTGTAGGCATTGCCATCGAGGAATGGGCAGCCAGAGGTGTAGTAAGATGGCGACCATACGAACTCGCCCTTACCCTCGCCAGGGATTGCTCTATAAACGTGCATACCTGCAGAAACATTGCTCTTTGAGCCTACCGACTTGAATGTGTAGTCAGAAGCAGCATCGGTTTCAACATCCCAGAGAGCCATCAAGCCGCTTGGCAAAGCGTTACGGTTGAGTGTGCCCATAGATGTCTTCACATCGGCATCGGTCATCACCTTATCCCATACCTGGAAGTTGTCAATAGAACCATCGAGACCTGTGCGTCCGAAGGCATCGCCACCAACAGCAATCACCATACCATTGGTGATGTTGTAGACCTGTGTCTGGTAGCCAGGATCGGTAGTCTTGTCGGCTGGCGAATTAGTTCTGTTCCAAGCGGTGAGCTTCTGCTTCTTGCCATTGAGATAGAAACTTGAGCGGAAGTTGCCCGAATTGTCGTAGTCGAAGGTGTAGACTACATGGAACCATGTGCCGATAGGCAGCTTGGTGTTGTCGTACTTGTAGCGAAGCTCGTTGTTGCCGCCAAATCCACGCCATGTGAAGCTGTCGAACTTGCCTTCTGGCGAAATGCTGTTCCACAACCATCCCCAGTTGTTGGCTGGCCATGCATCGCCACGGTTGCAAACCGACAAGAGCTGTGCTGAACCAACTACCTTATTAATCTTAACCCAGAATGCCACTGAGAAGCTCTTTACGCCTACCAGTCCGAGGTCGGCAGCCTTAACGCCGAATGGCTTCTCCATAAGGTTGATGCCTCGTGAGCTTGAACCATTTGCCTGACGTCCGGTGTACTTCATTGTAACCTTGTCGCCAGTCTTGATGGTGATTGGGTTCTCGCTTTCGTTGGCGGTGAGAGTGTTGATTTCAGGAAGCGCACCTACCTTCACGTCAGAAATCTGAACGTAAGAAGGATATTCGCGTGTCTGGTTTGCTGTACCTACCTTGCCGGTGAGCTTCAGTGTGTAGCTGCCGATGTTAGGAAGACCATTTACGGTAACTGTCTTGCCAGAACCGCTGTACACCTGCTTGCCGTTCTCGTCAAGGAGCTGCCATGTGCCAGCCTCGTGCTCACCATCTACATATTTCATTACAAACTGCTCGTTTGGCTTGATGGTGGTCTTGTCGATCTCGATATCGTCTGAATATGTGTAGCTTACAGGAGCCATGTAGCCTGTCCATGCAATCTCCGACTCCGACTTCTGGTCGAGAGCTACTGATGCCACACCAAGACGCACCTTAGCAGTTGTCTTGGATGTAGGGATTGAGAAGAACATGCCAGCCCAAGAAGTGGTTGTACCCATAAGGATTGGCTCCTTGCCTTCTTCCTGAGCATAGAGCTTGAAGAATGCAGTGTTTACATCTATATTATAGCATGGCTCAAGAGATGCCTTGTTGTTAGGCACGTTCCAGATGAGCTTGCCGTCCATACCAGCATGGCTGTTGTGGAGCAACTTGCCAGTGGTGACAGAAGGCTTTGTAGGTGCCTTGTAGCCACCGCGAACGATAGACATCTCACCAAGGAGCAAGCGCATATTCTTTGCATTGCTGAACTGCAGAGCCACGAGGGCGAGATCCTTACCATTGAAGTCGCTGCCAACAGTAAATGTCTTCTCTACCCATGCCTCGTCGTCGGCCTCCTGGCTTGTCTCAAGGAGCTTGTAGCTGACGCCATTTGCCTCGCTACCCTTTGCAGAGAGCACAAGGTTCATGTTGGCACGTCCGCCTTCGAGCTTATACTTGAATGTGATAACGTCGCCAGCCTTGAGTGCATACTCTGTCTTGAAGAGGTGTAGATACTCATTGTCGGTGCTACCGCTGATGCGAATTGTAGAACCGCCGAAGTAGGCATCGTCCCATGTAAAGTTGGCATCAAGACCTGTTGCAGGCACGTCCTTAGCAGTGTTGCCGAGGAGCTTTGATGCAAACCACCAACGCCATGTAGGCAGATAGTCCTGCATACCTACGTTGTACCAAGGGTTGTTGTTCTGGCGTACGCCGTTATAGTTGAAGAACTTACCGTTACCGAGGTTGAAGTGGGTGATGAATGGCTCTTCTGCCAAATCCCATTTCATTGAAGAGCGGGCTGTCATGAATGTAGACATACCATGCCACTTATAGTTCTCGGCATTGTAAGCGTGTCCATTCATAATAGAAGGGCAGTTGGCTGGGTTGCGTGTGCCACCGGTGAAGTAGCGCTCTGTACGCATGAGGTAAGCATTCTGCTTCTGATCGTCAGAAGAACCGAGCTCACCGCGTGTCTCCCAGAACATATTGTTGCTGTGTGCACCCCACAAACCGATAGACAAGCGACGGTCTACGAGATACGACCATGATGTGCCGGCAGGCTCACCACCCTGCATGTTAACACCGCAGTAGAGGTCGAGTGGATCGCGCTTCATATTCTCAGCATTCTTGATAGACCTATCCATTGTTGTAGGTCTGTTCCAGTTGTAGTTGAAGAAGAGCGATGTGCGGCGTTCTGTACCTGAACCGAAGGTTTCCTCATTATGGCTTGCAAGACCCTGGTCGAAGCTGATACCACCACCGTCGTTGGTGCCGTCATACCACAAATTCTCGAAAAGAGGGTCGATGGTGCTCATCTTCTTCACAAGGGCGGCATGGAATTCGCGGAGATCTTCTGTTGCAGAAGTCTGGTCGTACCACTCTGAGTTGTAGCCCATACCGTTGATGCCATAATAGTGGAAGAACTGGGCTGCATTGGCAACATCAGCACTACCCATAGCCTGAATCATGCTGAGCCAATCGCCTGAGAGGCCTGCATTAGGAACACTTGCCACACCCGACACTGCAACACCATTCTTGTGTGCCACATCGATGAATGCAGCTGGAATACGGCCAAGACCTGAAGTCCAGTTGCCATAGTGTGTTACATACGGCCACATAGAGAACACTTCTGAATCGAAGAGTCCGTTAGGCAGGGCATTGTATGTAGGGTCGCCTACTGGTATCCATGCAACGAGTTTCTTGTCGTTTTTCTCAGTGAGGTTGGTGCGCACCTGGGTGGCTGCATTACGGAAACGATAGCGTGGTTTCACACGAGAGATGTAGAAGTTGTCGTCGTTAGACACCTTATGCGTTCTCTTCCAGTTAGCCAAAAGCGTGTGGAACTTTTCACTACCCGTGTTGCTTCCCGCATCAATGTAGCCTTCACGAAGTTGCTGTGCATTTACACCAGACACACCAAGCATGAGACCTGCTGCGAGCGCAAGATACTTACGATTGTTATTCTCCATGTTTTCGGTTTTTAATATTTGTTTAAGTTGATATTTTATTGTTGAGAGTTATATTTTTATCGTTTTTCCACATTAAGTGGAACGCTCTGAAATGCGCATTTTACACCTTATATAATATATATGGCATTATGATTAATTGCAATCGTTACCAACAAGGCGCAATTATCACGTTATTTCACTTTGCAAATGTAAACAAAAGGAACGGATTTTTAGGTATTTAACACTTACAATTCAGTATTATTAACATTGTTTTACAATGACGACAATACAGCAATCGTTTTATTTACGACATATTGCCGATATTTGGCTGAAAACTACTGATTTAACCCAAATCGATTATTAGACCGAATTTAGCCCTCCAATAGCCATTGCATGACACTCGAAATTGTTGATGGCTGTGACATTGCTTACCCAAGCGAAAAATATACCATAACGGGTGTTCCATTTTGCCTTAACGATGCATTGACCGATGGGCGCCAACAAGGGCAAAATACGATATTTGCATGCTTCTTGGGCTCTGAGAATGTGAGTTGAGCGAGCAAGGTGATGGATAACGTAATTTCTGTGAGACATGGGCGTGCAGGGGTTAAAGCGTTCACGCACAGAGCATTGACGCTACACAATGCTTTAGTGTGCAAAAATTACAGCAGCAAAACATTGCATTTAAGCCTCTTTTGCATTAAAAATCGGGCTGATTTATGATGCAAAAGAGGCTTAAAATTAATGCAATTAGGGCTCTTTTGCATGCTAACGGGAGCCTTAAAGGGTGAAAAAGTGCAAATATTGGTGATTATTGAGGATTTATTAAGGAAAGGAAGGAGTCAAGACGCCATTGCATTTCCTATTTTGCAATTTTCATTTGTAACAATTTAGCTAAATCAAAAATATATTTGCGTGTTCTAAATCACGACAGTCCGGAACTGAATAGTGGTGTATTTGACTCAAGGCACTGACCAACGGGACAAAAGACTCGGGATTAATTCCTTACTCCATTTTCCGTAAAAGCCTTAATTATGGCGGAAGGAGCCGGTAATTCTGCCGAGACGGCGGCGTAGCTGGCGCACGATATAGGCAAAGTTGCCATAGCGCAGGTTGAGCACAAGTTCTTCCATGGAGCGGCAGAGCTTTATCCAGGGATGACCATAGGCATAGGTGCGGTAGACCTGCTCCTTGAAGTCGACATCTTCTATGACATAGCGTGGATGGCGCAGCTCGCCACTCAGTTCAAACCGCTGCATGGTGAATAGGCGGCGCAGGCGGCGTGGCATGGTCTGCAGCGACCCAGTGTAGTGTGTAGAGCCATCGGTGGCACCGAGATTGTTAATCATGTTGTGTGTGGGCATGATGGCGAGTCCAGAGTTGAGCACCATTGCCGACCAGAATATTGTTTCGTAATAAGCCTTGCCCGATGCTCTATGGTCGTAGCAGGCACGCAGGGTGTCGCGGCAGTAACGGCGCTGGCGCATCACAGCATTCAGCTGGCGCATGGTATCGGCATCGTCGAGAAAGGCATAGGTGTCGTCCCACTGGTCGATGACGCGGCGCCACGATGCCCATCCCCAAATGGAGAACACCGAAGTGAAGAGATAGTCGTAAGGGCTTTGCACCTGCTCTTCGGGATTGAAACCGGCAATCATAGTGATGCGGGTGTCGTGCTCGTAGCGGTCGAGCATCTCCTTGGCAAAGGTGAAGAACGACTGCGAGGGCACATCGTCGTCTTCGAGCACTATGCACTTGTCGACAATAGAGAATGCCCACTTCTGCGAGATATACTCTGAAGGGTCGCAGCCGTAGTTGCGTTCTTGATACATACGATGCACATCACACTGCCAGTCGATATCGGCAACCACCTTGCGACAAGCCTCGATGCCAGCCATATCGTGTTCGCCACGCGGACCATCCTGGTAGAGGAACAGGCGAGAGGGACGGGCACGGCGCACCTCGTCGAACACCTTCGAGAGATGGTCGGGACGGTTGAAGAACAATATGAGTACGGCAACGTCGGTCTTGTAAGCATTCATAAGGCTGTGATGGTTTAGATGTTGATACAATACAAATTTAGATAAAAAAGCGTTACTTGCCAAACTTTTGTACAGAGAAATTAGGTTCATACGCTATATAGAGAGACAAACAACTTCCAAGATTTTCCGGATAACCCGAATTTTATAAGTAAGCAAAGCTTGTTTTGACAAAAATGATGTATCTTTGTAATGACAACCCGTGAACAACTTAAAAACAATGTCAAAGACAAACATCATACTCCTGGCAGTGGTGGCGATGCTATGCGTGCTATGCGTAAGCAGCGTCTATGCGCCGATACGCTTCGACAAGGAGCGTACACGCAGAGAGACGGTGGTGAAGCAGCGGCTCATGGCGGTGCGCACAGCAGCAGAACGCTATCGCCACGACCATGGTGCCTACACCTCGTCGTGGGCAACGCTCATCGCAGAGCGCTATGTTGCAGACTCGCTGCAATACATACCCTACTCCAACGGCAAGACATTCCGCCTGGCGGCATCGGCAGTGACGACACGCTCCGGGCGCTCCGTGTCGGTGATGGAGTGCTCTGCCACTTATGCCGACTATCTTGAAGGACTCGACAATGCTGCCATAAAACGACTGAGCACGGCTGCCGACAACGCCGGACGCTTCGGCGGACTGAAGATTGGCGACTTGGCAACAGACAATGGCAATGCCGGCAACTGGGAGTGAGCAACACCTACAAACACATAAATACTGCACATACATGAAACTATCAATAAGCTTCACACAAAACGCCTTGCACCTCAGTGTGCCTGCCGCCTCTGCCGACGCAGAGGCGCAGAGCGAGACATACTCACTGAAGCCAGGCATTGCCGTGGCTGCCAACCTGAGGCAGGCATTGCAGGAATGCAAGCTGCTACAGCAGCCACGCGACTATGAACGGGTGGTGGCGGTGGTAGACACACCGATAATGATAATTCCTGCAGAGGAGTTTGATGCGGCTGCCGTGCCACAGCTCTATCGCTACATCAATGCGGGGCGCGATGCCGACGATGTGCTCACCACCAATGTGCATGCACTCAATGCCGTGGTGGCATTTGCAGTGAACAAAGACTTGCACTTTGTGCTTGCCGACACCTTCCGCTATGTGCAGATAGTGCCGTATATGGCAGATGTGCTGGTGGCGCTGAGAGAGCAGTCGGCAGGTGGCTTTCAGGAAAAACTGATGTGCTTCTTCGCCGACAAGCAGCTGCACATTGCCACATTCCGCAAGGGCAGGCTGCGCTTCTACTCTGCCTTCTGCCCTACAACGGTGGCAGACAGTGCCTACTACATTCTAAACACATGGCAGCAACTTGCCATGCGACCCACAGACATCATCTGCCTATGCGGCGATGCGGCGACACACACCGAACTGACAGAGCAGCTGCAGAAGTTTGTGAAGAACGTGCAGTGCACAGAACAATAATCATAAAGAAAAATAGCACAACGACATGAGAATAATTACAGGAATATACAAGGGCAGACACTTCGACGTGCCACGCTCGTTCAAGGCGCGCCCCACTACCGACTTTGCCAAGGAGAATATCTTTAACGTAATAAACGGATATATCGACCTTGACGGTGCTCTGGCACTCGACCTTTTTGCCGGAACGGGTAGCATATCGCTCGAGTTGCTGTCGAGAGGCTGCGACAGGGTGGTGAGCGTGGAGCTCGACCGCGACCATGCTGCCTTCATCCGCGAGTGCATGAAGAAAATCAACGTAAGCAACAACATGCTCATTCGCGGCGATGTGCTACGCTTCGTGAAGTCGTGCAAACAGCAGTTTGACATTATCTTTGCCGACCCTCCCTATGCCATGCCCGAGCTGCCCACACTGCCACAGATGATTCTCGATAAGAACATGCTGCGCCCTGGTGGACTGCTGGTGTTTGAACATGGCAAGCGCAACGACTTTTCGGCATTGCCCGGATTTGTGGAACACAGAGCCTATGGCAGTGTAAACTTCTCTATATTCAGAGCACCCGACAGCGACGACGCATGCACCGAAGAGATGCCTTAGCCCCTGCATCGCATTGCATAACCATACGATAAAAGGGAAGACCTACAGAGAGACTTGCTCTCATAAGGTCTTCCCTTTTATTGTGATATCATATAGCCCTGCATAGGCGCTGTGCCTTATGCTGGGCTGTTATTAGCGGATGAAGAGCAACTCACGATACTTTGGCAGTGTCCAAAGCTCATCGGCTACGATAAGCTCAAGCTTGTCTATCTGATAGCGTATCTCCTCCATCTTAGGTGCTACGGTGTCGTGATAGGCAATGGCCTTGGTATGCTCGTCGGCAATGCGGTTAGCCACCTTGCGTGCCTCAACAAGTTCTTCGATGCCGGTCTCTATAAGCTGCGTGCGCTCGGCTATCTCCTCGATAATCTTCTTGTTGCGCGAGGTGAGCTGTTCGGCTTTCTCGGCAGGGAAGATGTCATACATGCTCTGCACATTCTTTGCCAAGCGGCTCTGATAGTGTGTGCACACGGGGATGATATGATTCATCGAAAGGTCGCCAAACACGCGTGCCTCAATCTGTATCTTCTTGGTGTAGGTCTCCCACTTCACCTCGTTGCGAGCCTCGAGTTCCTTGCGTGTCATCACGTTCTGGCTCTCGAACATGCGTATGCTGTCCTCGTCGAGATAGCGCTCGAAAATCTTCGGGCATGATGTCTCGCAATCGAGTCCGCGGCGCTTTGCCTCTTCCACCCATTCGTCGGAATATCCGTTGCCATCGAAGTGTATAGGCTTGCAGAACTTAGCATCTTCGCGCACCACATCGAGGATGGCGCTGATTTTGTCTTCGCCCTTTTCGATGAGTGCATCCACACGCTTCTTGAAGTCTTGCAGAGCCTCAGCCACAGCGGTATTGAGCACGATGAGCGAGCTGGCGCAGTTAGCCTCAGAACCCACGGCACGAAACTCGAAGCGGTTGCCGGTGAAGGCGAATGGCGAGGTGCGGTTGCGGTCGGTATTGTCGATGAGCAGTTCTGGAATTTCAGGAATGTCGAGCTTCAGTCCCTGCTTGCCGGCGATATCGAAGAGCTCGTCTTTATCTGAATTCTCGATATGGGCGAGTATTTCGGTGAGCTGATGTCCGAGGAACGATGAGATAATGGCTGGTGGAGCCTCGTTGGCGCCAAGACGATGGGCGTTGGTGGCACTCATGATGCTGGCTTTGAGCAGTCCGTTGTGCTTATACACTGCCACGAGTGTCTCTACGATGAATACGATAAAGCGGAGGTTGTCTTCGGGTGTCTTGCCAGGACCATGCAGCAGCACGCCGTCGTCGGTTGCAAGGCTCCAGTTGTTGTGCTTGCCTGAGCCGTTGATGCCTGCAAAAGGCTTTTCGTGCAACAACACACGGAAACCGTGGTGGCGCGCTATTCGCTTCATGAGCGACATGAGCAGCATGTTATGGTCGACGGCGAGGTTGGTTTCCTCATAGATTGGTGCCAGCTCAAACTGGTTTGGCGCCACCTCGTTGTGGCGTGTCTTGCAGGGTATGCCCAGCTCGAGAGCCTGGATTTCGAGGTCTTTCATAAATGCCTGCACGCGCTCAGGAATGGCACCGAAGTAGTGGTCGTCCATCTGCTGATTCTTAGCAGAGTCGTGACCCATAAGTGTGCGGCCGGTAAGCATCAGGTCGGGGCGTGCAGAGTAGAGGCCCTCGTCGACAAGGAAATATTCCTGCTCCCAACCAAGGTTGCTAATTACCTTCTTCACGTTGGGATAGAAATAGCGTGCCACGCCAACAGCTGCCTCGCTCACAGCATGCAGCGAGCGCAAGAGCGGCGCTTTATAGTCGAGCGCCTCGCCCGTGTATGAAATAAAGACGGTAGGGATACATAGGGTGTCGTCGATGATAAACACTGGCGATGTGGGATCCCATGCCGAGTAGCCGCGTGCCTCAAAGGTGTTGCGAATGCCACCATTAGGGAATGAGCTGGCATCGGGTTCCTGCTGCACGAGCAGCTTGCCAGAGAAATCCTCCATCATGCCACCCTTGCCATCGTGCTCTACAAAGGCATCGTGCTTCTCGGCAGTACCTTCGGTGAGGGGCTGAAACCAGTGTGTGTAGTGTGTCACTCCATTTTCGTCGGCCCATTGCTTCATGCCTTTTGCCACAGCATCGGCGATGGAACGATCGAGGCGCGTGCCATTGTCGATAACATCGATGAGTTTCTCATACACTTCGCGCGGCAGATACTTATACATCTTTGCGCGGTTGAACACATTCTTGCCGAAGAACTCCGAAGGACGTTCTATCGGAGCAATCACCTCAACGGGTTTCTTGTTGAAGGCGTCTGCTACTACCTCGAATCTTAAATTTACCATTGTCTTTATCGTTAATGTTTGCTCGTCAGCTTTTTGTTTTGAAACCATTTGTTCCGTTTCGCTTGCAAAATTACAATTATTTGGTTAATAGACAAATATTGTGCACCACATTTTCAACGAAACCAAACATTATTTACACTTTGAAACACTGCTATTGTCGTGCAGCATTTAATATAGCACTCGATTTGGGCGTTTATAAACGGAATAAAAACAATTATCGCCTGCTATAGAGTGGGCATTTAAAAATAATAATGTACCTTTGTATTTTTATTGCAGGCTGCCGGTGCCGACAGCATGTTGCATACACACATCAGAAACAAATAAAAAAACATAATACAATGGGAAAAGTAATTCTTACGGGCGACCGTCCTACCGGTAAGCTCCACCTGGGCCACTATGTGGGCTCACTACGCCGACGCGTAGAGTTGCAGAATGCTGGCGATTTCGACCGCATGTTTGTGTTCATGGCAGACGTGCAGGCTCTTACCGACAACGCCGACAATCCTGAAAAAATCAGACAGAACATCATTGAGGTGGCTCTCGACTATCTGTCGGCTGGCCTCGACCCAAGCAAATGCACTTTGTTCATACAAAGCCAGATACCAGAGATTGCCGAACTCACGACATTCCTCATGAACCTTATCACGGTGTCGCGCGTGCAACGCAATCCTACCGTGAAGACCGAGATTAAGATGCGATGCTTTGAGGCTAACATCCCGCTGGGTTTCTTCTGCTATCCCGTGAGCCAGGCTGCCGACATCACACTGTTCAAGGCTACCACAGTGCCTGCTGGCGAAGACCAAGAGCCGATGATCGAGGTGGCTCGCGAACTGGCACGCCGCTTTAACCAGACTTATGGCAACGTGCTCGTGGAACCGGAAATATTGCTGCCAGAGAACGCCACCGCACGCCGACTGCCAGGAACCGACGGCAAAGAGAAAATGTCGAAGTCGCTGGGCAACTGCATTTATCTCTCCGACTCGGCTGCCGAGGTGTGGAAGAAGGTGAAGAAGATGTCTAATGGCGCTCCACGAATGAGCATGGACGAGCCAGGCAACCTCGAAGGTAATGCCGTGTTCACATATCTTGAGGCATTCAGCACTCCCGACGACTTCGCTGAGTTTTGGCCTGAATACAAGACTCTCGAAGAGCTCAAGGAGCACTATGTGCATGGCGGCATTGGCGACGGCACTTGCAAGAAATTCCTAAACAGCGTGCTCAACAAAATGCTCGACCCAATACGCGCACGACGCCAGGAGTTCGAGAAAGACATCCCTGAAATCTACAACATCCTGCGCAAGGGCACCGAGGCGGCTCGCGAAACAGCAGCACAGACCATGCAGGAGGTGCGCAGAGCAATGCAGATTGACTACTTCAACGACACCGAGCTGATTCGTCAGCAGGCAGAGAAGTTCAGACAGAAGTAATAGACATTACAAGCTTATAAGTAGGTGTTCAAAATTAATCGCATATATGAATCTTATAAAAAGTTATGCTTTCAAATGCCTTTACGCCCTCTTTTAGCCCGTATGCCCAGCTCTCATCGGTCGTGTAGCCCGCTACACTCCCTCTTCGGAGCTGAATATACGGACCAAAATAGGGCATAAAATCATTTAAATTAATTTTGAACACCTACTTATCATCATACATAACGCAAATCAGCCCAGCCGGCAATAAAGCCAGCTGGGCTGATTTGTTTTTTATAGCATTAATGCCTTTACTTCACAAACACTTTGTAGGTCTTTCCACCCACATTAACGATGTGCAGTCCGGCAGATGCATTGATGCATGTGCGGTGACCAGCCACAAGCTGTGCCTCCATCATGCCGTTGGCAGCAAAGGTCTTGACCATCTTGCCATTGGCACCGGCAACAACGATTACGCCATCGCCACCAGTAACGCTCACCATTGTAGCCTCTACATTATTAATAGCAGAAGCAAAGTCGAGCTTGGCGGGATCGGTAGGTGCCGACTCACCCTTGTCGTAGACGGCAGTTACCTGATAGCTGTAGGTGTTGTTGTTGACAGCCGTGTAGTCGTTGTATCTCTCTTTGTCAACAAGCGAACTGTTGAGCTTCTTGCCATCGCGATATACATTGTAGCCGTTAAGGGTAAGCTGCAATGGAACGGAACCTGCTGCCACATACGAGATATCGTCGACAAGGAGTGCAAACTTATCCTTCGACACGCAGCGGATGGCGAAATACTTAGCGCCTTCGGGCAAAGCCACGGTATACTCGTCCCAGCTTGAGGCATTGCGCACGTTGATGGTCTCGCCGATGCGCTTGAAGTTGCCCACCGACTTGTCGGTGGTTGAATAGAGCACTTCCATTCGCTCTGGTGTGGCAGACGCCATACCCGCCTTGGCATAGAACTTAACTGTCTGTGCGGTGCCTATCAGTTCGGGCGAGATGAGCCAGTCGTCGTTCTGCTCCTTGCTGAAACCGCCATCGGAAGAGGCGCAGCTGAAGCTCACGAGCATCTGATTGCCAGAGTGCGGTGTCCAGCTCTTGAAGGTGATGCCTGCCTCGGTGGGGTTGAACACCTGGAATGCCATTGGCTCGCCAGCATGGTTGTACTGCAGCGGACCAAACAGCTCGTTGAGCGTAATGCGGATGGTGTTCTGCATATCGGCATCGTACATGGTCCACTTGCCTACATTGTCAATGATGAATGCATCATAATCGTCAAACGACTCTGTGGTTACCACGGGCTTGAGGTTGAGCAGGTCGGGAGCTGTCCATGACAGTTCGGCACCATTGCCCGATATGGCTCGGAGGTTGGTGGGCACAGGATATTCTGGCTTTATAAGCTTGAAGGTGACGGTGCCCGATGTGTTGTTCGCCTCCACCTGGTCGGCAGCATACTCTATGCGTGCCGAATATACGGTCTGCTCGGGGTCGAGCACGGTGGTATTGTCGGTGAGGGTGATAGTCTCGGTGCGGTCTTGCAGAATGTTCACGCCCTGGGTGCGGCTCGTTTCCTTACCATTCTTCAGCAACACGAGCTCGTAGTCGGTGCCCTTTACGGTGTTTTTGCCATTATTGCGCACGGTGAAGTTGAGCAGAGCCTCATCGCCAACGACAAGCTCGGTCTCGTCGGACGACAGCATGAACGACATGAGGTCGTAGGTGGCATCGTCGACAATAGCAACATTGTCGTAGGCAAGGAAGTCGTAGAGGTCTTTCACCGACTCGCCTTCTATGCCCACACGCACATACTTGCTGCCCTTGAATGGGGTGAGGTCGACACTGAAGCGGTGCCAGCCACGCTGGTATCTGTCGGTAGACACTTCAAGCACTTGCTCAAATTCCTTATAGTCTTTCTGTACGCTTACGCGCATCTTCTCGCCCTTGCCATTCATGTAAGCCCAGAATGTGAGCATAGGCTTGGTGAGGGTGTTGATGTCGACCTTCGGCGACTCGCTGCGCACCGACTTGCCATTCTTCTCGGCAGAGAACGACTGCAATCCGCCATCGCCGTCTTCAGGGATAGTGGCGGTAGACTCAGACATCACATAGCAATATGCCTCGCCTATCTTTCCGTTGGTGACCTTGGTGATCCATGGACCACTCTTCATGCTGGCATTAGGGAACGACTCTACCATAGGAGCCTTCAGAGCCGGACCGCCAATGGCGGTTACGGTGAGCCAATTCTCTCTGCCACCGCCAGTGCTGCTGACAGCATACACGCTATAGGCGCTATACTTCTGCTTGCCGTTGGCAACATCGAGCTGATCGTCGAATTGTGTGGCATTGCCCACATTACGGTCGGTGGTTTCGCTGCCCACCGATACATAATAGGTAAGGTCGGCAGGGTTGATGTATCCACCGTGTTTACCCTTAGGCGCATCCCATGTCACATGTATCAAGCCATCATGCGAAGCATCCTCATAGGCCTTGAGATTGCGCACCTCGCCTGGCTCGTCGTTGCCCACAAACACGGCAACAGAGGCATCAAGACCCTCCACTCCGCTGGCATCGACAGCAGTGACAGCGTAGGTGAGCATGCCCTGCGGTGCGCTGGCATCGTCGTAGCTGCAGGCACTGCCAGGAGCTACATTGGTGAGGGTGGTAAGCGACTTGCCATCGCGTGTTATTTGGATATTCATTGTTCCCGTCAGTGCTGTGCCGCCAAGCGTGGTAGTAGGGGCCTTGAAGGCGATGTTGGCAGTGGTGGCACCCTTGTCGCCAGCAGTAACGGTCAGGTCGCTAACGGTGTTGGGCGCAGTGGCCGGTATCTCGGTAATCTTTAGGTCGTCGACATAAAGCGTACTGGTGGCTTTGTCGCTAATGGCATGAACGCCAAAATAACGCAGTCCATCCTCTGTGGCACGATAGGTGCCGGTGAGCGAGTGGCGGCGTGGGTTGTAGCTTATCACCGTCGGAGCGATAATCTCGGTGGTCATACCAGCTGCAGAAGGAGCGGTGCCCACAGCAGCAGACACGAGTTCGTCGGGATAACTGTTGACAGCTCCGAAAGAGAACTTATAAGCAGCACCTTTTTTTACATACACGGCAGGGGCAATGAGCCAATCGTCGGCAGCATTCTCGTTGCTGGCGGTGTAGGCTGCCATGCTGAAGGTGGAGTTATAGTTCCATGTAGCATCGTCGCCGTTGGCATCGATAACGTCCATCTCGTTGAAGAGATCCTGGGTGTTGAGCTTATTCTGGTAAGGCAGAGGCACGCTAACACCAATGGTGACATTATTAGAAGCTACGCCGTTGCTTTGTGCCTCGCCATTGAAAGCTATCACCTTATAATAATAGGTGGTGCGTTCCTGCGACTCAATGCGGTCGGTTGCAGTGGTTGTCTTTATGCCTGTTGCCACAGCCACAGAGTCGGTGGCGTTGCCCTTTATGAAACGATATACAGAGTAAGTGACGTTGTCTTTGTTGAAGATGCCTCCGTGTGCCGACTCTGTTGATGCCGTCCAAGAGATTGTAACCACACCATCATTGGCTTTTGCCTTAACATTAGTGGGGTCCTTGGGGGCATCGTTGCCTGCATGTGCTTCAACTTTGGCAATGGCACTGATGGCTGCAGGACGAGCAGTGGTGGCAGGAATTTCTGCTACCACGCCGAATACGGCTGTACCGGTAATGGTAGTGCTGATGGCCTTCGTAACAGTGGCACCTGGCGCTGCCGTACCCGTGAGAACGGTCTCGCCATTGATGCGCACCGTATAGCCAAGGGTGCCAGAGAGAGCCTCGCCTGCAACATTATTAGTAGGCATGGTGAACGACACCGTTGCCTCGGTGAGCGAGGTCATAGCTACAGAGAGATTTTCAACGGCGTTAGGGAGAGTGGCAAGATTAAGGTCTTGCTTCATGTAGAGTCCGGTAAACTGCTCATATGTGCCTTCGCCAGTGCCCGCAGATTCATCGTAGCCGAAGTCAACGAGAGTGGTGCTGTGTGCCGTGGCAGGGTCAACCTCTACAATCTTCGTTGCCCATGCATCGGCATCGAGGGCAGCCCAATAGAGCTTGCCAGTGTTATAGTCGCATGTGGCACTCTGCTTGAAAGGCACAATGTTTACACCAGTGGAGCCCACCAAAGTAGTCTTGCCGCTATACTTGTCTACGGTGTAGAGCTTACCGCTCTTGCCAAACACATACATCTTGCCATCGAGGTTGGCTGCTATCGCCACCATCGACTCAGGCATTGTGCCTATAGCCTCGCAACGGTACAAATGGAAGGTGGTGCCTTCTTGCACCACATCCTGATATACTACACGTCCGAAGATGTTATAGCTACCACTATAGTCATCGTCGGAGAACACTCCATAAAGCACCTGTGTCTCTGGGTCGAAGGTGAGGTCGGCAGAGATAGTGGTGAATTCATAGCCTTGCTTGTCGGACGTCTTGCTCCATGTGGCAGTGTCGTAGCCAAACAAGCGTATAGGCATTGTGATTTTAGAGCCGTCGTCGCTCTCGGAATAGAAACTGCTGTAATAGGTGCCTTGTGCATAGGCACCTCCGCCATAGTTCTGCACAGCATCCGACACAAGTGTCATGCCCGATGGCGATGCGGTGTTGAAGGTGAAAACACCTGTGCCACGACTGCAGTCGGCTGATAGCTGATAGCCATAAAGCTGCACGCCAGTGGCCTTGGCTTTGCTCTCAGCCATCGCAGTGGTGGATGCGACAAAGGGCAATAGCATTGCTGCAATGGTTGCTGCAAGTGTCTTGAGTAGATGTCGTTCTCTCATAAGCTTATTTGTTATTTAATTAAATTGTTCGGAATTGCAAAGTTATGTTATTTTTTTAAATTTGAGCATCTTACGCTTTAAAAATAACACAAATTCAAAAGAAAAGTTGTCTTTTTATAAGATTACAATCAAAAACAGCACAAAAAGAAAGAATTTACATAAAATACCTTTCAGAGTGAAAAGACAACAAACATGATATACGGTATATATATATTCGGTATTGAAAATACTTTCAGTATATATTAGGCAACACAAATTATATATATATTAGGCAACACTATTATATTTATTAGGCAACAAGCACTAAACAAAGAAACCCAGCGTGGTGAAGACGCTTGTCTTCGCCACACTGGGTTGATATTAAAACATCCAACACTAATGAATGTATTTCTGCAAAAGTGCTTTTCCTTACTGCCCGCCCAAGCGCTCAAAGAAGGTTATTATCTCTTCCCATGTCTTGAACTCGTCGCTGCCCCACTCTATCTGTGTGCCCATAAATTCGGGCAATTCTTGCAGTGTGGGATGGCTGGCAGGGGCAGTGGTTATGAGATAGTCGCCATAGAGCATCTGCCGCTGATTGGTGAACACTACGCGTCCCCATGCTGGGGCACTGAGATACTGCTCTACCCACTCCACATCGGTGGTCATCTGCTGCGGATTGCCTGACGACATGGGGGCTACGATATATATATTATAATGCTCAAGAAGCAGTTCGTAGGCTTTATGCATGGATGCCGTTGCCTTGCCATAACTATCGCGCAGCGTCTCGATGTCGATGTAAACCACGGGGCGCTCGCGTCCTTCCTGGCGGTCGTCGATATAGCGTATTATTGGTATAAGGTAGTGCATGGCAACCTTATCGGTAAGGCGGTGCTCGCCATGGAAACGTATTGCCGTGGGATAATGTTGCAGAAAGAGGTCGTAGGTGTGCACAATGGGATCGTTATCGCCAAAGAGTCCTACTACGCGAGAACGCTCAGCACAATCGGCAGCGTGCTCAAAGCAGTGTGTTGTAATCTCCTGATATTCCTTTATAAGCCCTTTGGTGACCATAAACTCCTGTACTCCATCCTCGCGTGGGTTCTGAAACACCTGCTTACCGGTGAATTTCGACATGGTTTCGCCCATTTCAAAGGCAGGATTTACCACAATACGATCGAAGCCTGTGAGCATTTCGGTGTACATGCCACCCATCGATGTGCCGATAATCAGGTCGGGTTGCTCGTCGGCAGCCATCGCCTTAAGCATCTGCATGCCTTCTTCAGGATGTAGAGGAATGTCGCGTGCCACAACAGTGGCATTGGGCATCAGCGTGCGCAGCATCTGCACCGTGCCCGACTGTGCTGACGAACTGAAGCCATGCACATACATAACCTTCTTGCCCGACATCAAGTCGGGATATTGTTTTATATATTGATTGTCCATTGTTGAGTGTTTTTCGTTAAGGAGTGATATTCTGAATGGTTTTCACTATCACTCCATCATAAGTGTTTATGGTAAGCTCCACCACATTGGCATTGCTTAACGAGCGGGTGTCGATGCTTACATAGCGCTGCACGGTGTAGTATTCGGGCATGCTGCCTTGGTCGTGATAGAGTTCAAGATGAATGGTGCTTTGGCCGTCGGCATCAATGGTGACACCATTATTGACGACACCAATGGAGTGTATGGCATCATTGGCCGACGACTTGCCACTTTTAAGGAGCAGCGAGAGGTTTACATACTTCCCATTTCGCGACATCCATAGACTTTCGAAGCCCAGTGGATGGGTGTTCATCTGACGCACATCAGCCGCAGCGACGGGCTTTAGTACGGGCACTGGCACCACTGACCGCACCTTGACTGTGGCGGCAGAGCCAGCAGAAGGGGCTGACGTCTTGTCGTAGTAGAGCAGTGCACGATACACAGTGTCGGGCTTTGCCATCCAATCCTGTGTAAAGGGATTGGAGAATAGCAGTTCGCCGTCGTCGTCGAGTTGTGCCGAGCGCACCACCCTATCGGCAGATGTATGCAGCAACACTGGGTCGGCGGTGAGGTAACTATTAGTGCCTTCGCCTGCTTCATAGGTCTCGGTGGTGCAGGCAGTGAGGGCAATCAAAAAGAAGACGACTGCCAAGCACTGTTTTATGTGTTTGCGAAACGAGTGAAACATTAGTAATGAATTAGTGTTTACAAGCAGCGGAGGTTACTGATGACATATCCCTAAAAGTTTTTTTCTGATAACTTTCGGGGTTCACTTCACCACTAACCTCCGCTACATATATTATGTCATGCTAAATGTCATTTATTAATATCATGCAAATGCCTTTTATTATATCACGCTCAGTTGATTGATGGCGGGGTTGGCATACATTGTAAGCATGCGCTCACGCAAGAACTCCACGTCAGGATTTGGCACTTGCACCTTCTTGAGTTGTGCTTCGAGATATGCCTCAAAGCGCTGGCGGTCGTCAGCCGTATAATGGTTGGCATGCTCATTAGTGCCGCGAAGCATGTCGAGTGCCACAAAGTTAGACGGATAGAGGCGGTAGCCACGCCATATCTCATGGTCGATATGCTCTGCCACAGCGGCATAGAACTCATTTTTAGGCATATCATCGGGCAGTGACTGGAGCCATCCGTCGATGCATGGAGCAGCATGATAGTGTATGTGTCCCTTATAACCCATAATACCAGTCTGCATGCTAATGACATCGTCCATAGGTCCCTTCTTCCAGTCCTCCACATCGCGGCGTAGCTGGAACTCCTGCGCCTTGAGATAGTCGCAAGGGTCATACTCGTAAGAGATGGCAAGTGGCACGATGTGAAGCGACAGTAGTCGTTCTTTGACATTGCCTTCGCCGCCCATTGTCATCATCTTTAGTATTGCCTCGGCAGTTCGGTCGTTAGAGTCCTTGGCACGTCCTTCGCGTTGTGCTATCCACACATTGTCGTTTTTCTCGGCAATGACGAAGTGCATATATTCGGCGAGCAGCTTTGAAGCAGCAAGCATCTGTCGCATAGGCAGCGAGCGCTGCACGATGAACGACTTGTTGATGCGCACGAGGTCTTTCACCCATGGCAGCTTCAGCAGATTATCGCCAATGGCTATCTCTGTTGTAGTGTCGCAACCAGCATCAAACAGCAGCTTGTGTAGCAATGCCGAATCGAGCACTATGTCGCGGTGGTTGCTTACAAAGGTGTAGCGTTGATGCAGGTCGATATTGGTGGTATCGATGTCGCAACCGAGACTTGCCTTTGCAAGGAGTTTTACGAGAAACTCGTAGCAGAAAGCCTTCTGAAACTCAAGGTTGGTGTGACACTGGTGCATCTTTTGTCCGATAGCCTCAACGGGCACGCCAGGATACAGATAGGCAAGCACCTGCAAGAACTGCTCGTTGTGTAGCAGACGGTTGAACACTTCGGGCAACTCCTCCGCTGCAAACGGACGGATAGAGTCGTATTTGTGTAATTGTTCAGGGGTCATGATTATTGAGTTTTGAATTTTGAGTTCTGAGTTTTGAGTTGTTGCCGTTGGCAATTTCGAGTTTTGAATTTTGAGTTTTGAGTTTGCTGCTATTCAATTTTTAATTTTGAGTTGTCTGCTATGGCTATTGTTTTGGAAGAGTTTTATTTTACTTTTTGGAATTATTCGATAAATATGAGACCCATAATAAAACAATTCAAATTATTCAATGAATTCGAAGCTCATAATCAAACGATTCAAAATCGGCATTGCCGACAACTCAAAATTCATTATTCAAAATTCATTATTCTGATCTGTTAGAACTGGTTTTCAACGATGTCTGAGAGCACATCCTTTATGTCGAGGCCAGCAGCCTTCACCTGCTGTGGTATGAAGCTGGTGGCAGTCATGCCAGGAGTAGTATTTATCTCGAGCATATTGATAACGTCGTTGCCTTCGGCATCGCGGCTGATGATAAAGTCGATACGTATGATGCCGTTGCAATGCAGTATGTCGTAGATGCGGCTCACCTCCTCAGCCACGCGCTTTGCAGTGTCTGGTTTGAGGCGTGCCGGTGTTATTTCCTGCACCTGTCCGTTATACTTTGCGTCGTAGTCGAAGAATTCGTTGCTTGTCACCACCTCGGTAGCAGGCAGCACAACAGTTTTGGTCTTTGTCTTGTAGCATCCAACAGAAATCTCCGTACCTTTCATGTAGCTCTCGATCATCACCTCATCGCTCTCCATGAAAGCCACGCGCAAGGCAGGTGCGAGTTGGTCGGTGTTCTTCACCTTGCTCACTCCAAAGCTTGAACCGTCGGAAGATGGCTTCACGAAGCAAGGCATTCCGATGGTTTGCTGTATATACTCTTCGGTGTATTTATGTTCTTCTCCGCGGCGCAGGAGCAAGCTCTTAGCCACATTCACGCCCCATCCGCGCAGATAGTTATTAAGCACATACTTATCGAATGTCATAGCCTCGACGAGCACTCCAGATGTAGAGTAAGGTATATGTAGCAACTCGAAGTAGCCCTGCATCACTCCGTTCTCTCCTGGTGTGCCGTGTATGGTGATGTACACATAATCGATTATCACCGCCTTGCCGTTGAGCATGAACGAGAAATCGTTCTTGTCGATAGCCACGGTAGTGCCGTCTTGCAGGTCGACATGCCAATCGAGTCCCTTCACGTCGACGATATACACATTGTAGCGTTCTTTGTCGAAGAATGAATACAGGCCTTGTGCGGAGCGCATAGATACATCGTGCTCCGACGAATCGCCACCGCAGACGATGGCAATGTTGCGTTTTAATGTTTCCATTTTATATATTCAAGTTATATATCCAAGCAATTATTTTGCGCTGAAAGTGTCGCGTGTGGTTCCGCTTATGAAGCCGCGCCACTTCTCGATGAGTGCGCTGAGGTCGGCAGGCAGTTCTGAATTGAAGTCCATCTGCTGTCCTGTTGTGGGGTGTACAAATCCGAGAGTGCGTGCGTGCAATGCCTGACGTGGGCACAATTTAAAGCAGTTTTGCACATACGCTTTATATGTTGCAGAGCGCTCGCCGCGCAATATCTCCATGCCCCCATAGCGCTCGTCGCCGAAGAGCGGATGTCCTATATGCTTCATGTGTGCACGTATCTGGTGTGTGCGTCCGGTTTCGAGTCGGCACTCCACCAGTGTTACATATCCGAAGCGCTCGAGCACTCGCCAGTGTGTCACGGCTTCCTTTCCGATGCCTGAGTCGGGCGACATTACAGTCATGCGCAATCGGTCTTTAGGGTCGCGTGCTATATTGCCTTCTATGCGCCCCTCGTCTTCGGTCATATTGCCCCACACGAGTGCGTTGTAGGAGCGGTGTGTTGTCTTATTGAAGAACTGTGCTCCGAGCGCAGTCTTGGCGTGTGGTGTCTTTGCCACGACGAGCAGTCCGGATGTGTCTTTGTCGATGCGGTGCACAAGCCCCACTTCCGGGTCGTTAGGGTCGTAGCTGTCGAAGTCGCGCAGATGCCATGCAATGGCATTTACCAGTGTGCCGGTGAAGTTGCCTGCTCCTGGGTGCACCACCATGCCAGCTTCTTTGTTTATCACCATCAGGTCGGCATCTTCATACACCACGTTTATGGGCAGGTCTTCTGCCACTATGCTGGTGTCGTGGCGCGGCCGGTCGAGCATCAGCGTTACGATGTCGCCGGGGCGTACCTTGTAGTTGCTCTTCACGGGGCGCTCGTTGACATGCACATAGCCCGAGTCGGCAGCCTTCTGTATGCGGTTGCGCGATGAGTGCGGCAGCTTCTCTGCCATGAACTTATCCACGCGTTGCGGCGTCATGCCGGGGTCTGCCTCGAAGCGGAAATGCTCGTAGAGCTGTCCGGTTTCATCGTCGTCGATGCCTTGCTGCATAGCGTCGGCACCATCATATATGCTGTCGGTATATTCTTCTATATTGTCGTCTGTCATATTCGCTGTATAGTAGATGATGTATTGTTATTGCATCGGTTGTTTACTCGCCTACTGGTCCGTGAACTTCATGGAAGTCGTCGACATCGCCACTTGTTGCATTGCCCATTTCTATCACTTCGTCGCCAAAGTCGGCAGGTGCATCGGTGTAGTCGATATCCATTGTTGAATCTACCTGACCATTACCCACCTCGATGGTTATGGCATCGTCTACCGACACTTTGTCGCCGGTCTGCACATGGCGTCCCTTCACAACGAGTGCATACACCCAGTCTTTCTCACCGGGAATATATTTCGGTGCGGTGAGTTTGAAGCCCATGGCAGTAAGTTTTGCCATTGCCTCGCGCAGCGAAGAGTTGTCGATAACGTCGGGCACGGTAATAGTTGGCGAGTGTGTAGCATTGATGATAAGTGTCACCACATGTCCGGTCTTCACCTTTTCGCCTGCCATTGGCGACTGTTCAAGCACGCTGTTTGGTGGGAGGTTGCGCACATATCCGGTGTCGGTCACCTGCACCTCCATGCCAGCCTGCTCCAGCATATAGCGGGCATCGTCGAAAGACTTACGTCGCACATCGGGAATGGCTACCGACTCGCCGTGGTGTGTGTACACGTCGAGCGCCACTTTCACGCCGACACACAACAGCACAACGACGATAAGCATTGCCAAAAGGTTGCCCCAAAGGTAGCGGCTCTTGAATTTTCCGATGAATTCAGATGGGTTCATACTCGTTTTTCTGTCATTATATGTAAGCCTATTTTCTACAACACTATAATTCGGAACAAAGTATCAGAGCTATTTTAAATAGTTCATAAACTTTGTCGTGTTACAGAATGTGCTTACCTTACTGTTGTAATATATATCAATAAATTCCACAATAGACGGGGCAAAAATACAAATTAAATCTGAGAAACTCTCCCCTTTATAGGATTATTTTCTGTAGCATAGGTTCTATCATCTGTGTTAGTTACGGTGTTATGAAATATTAAAAACAATTTATTGAACAAACGGCATACATCAGAAGTTGTATTAACATAAATCAGCAATGTGTGGTTTCTACAACAGATGGGCAGCTCGTTACAAACAAAGAACCGCCCGCAAAGGTGTCGTTGCCAACAATCCTTTTCGGGCGGTTTTAATGTATAGCTATTGCTATAATATTACTTTAATGTATAGCTATTGCTATAATATTATAATGATGTAACTATTAGAGTGCCACCTTTACTGTTGTAGCCTGAGCATTGCAAACTACAGTTACGAGGTAAGTACCCTTAGCGAGTTCTACCTTTGCGCTTTCAGCAGATGTAGTGAGTCCGCTTACGACACGACCTTCAAAGTCGCTCACGAGGATACGCTTTGACAAGCCTGCTGTCTCTGGCATATTCACCTTAACGCAATTCTTACCAGGAACCACAGAGAAGCCCTTAGTAGAAAGTGGAGAGCTAATGCCTACAGTCTCTTTCTTTTCAGAAAGACGGAACACACGTGTAGCGTGCTTGCGTACATCGGCCTTCAGAGAAGTTACAGCCTCGCCTGCATCAGTATTTTCCATAACGTCGCGAACAATGTATGTCTTAGTTGGGTCGAGAGCAGGAATCTTAGAGAAGTCGAATGTAGCCTGCTGCTGGTAGTTAGCCATATTTGTAACAGAGAGTGCTATATCGCCATTCTCGCAGTCCTTAGCAAAGATAACGAGGTTGCCATTTTCTGAAATGAGATCACCCTGCTGGCCCATACGGTCCTGATTAAGAGCGATAAGCTCCTTATTGCGCAGCAACTTAAAGTCGGCAGTGGTAAGTGTGTTCTTGCTTGGGTCGAATGACAGAGCCATTGGCGAAGACCACATACACCAGAGAGCGAACTGAGTAGCATACTCATCATCGGTCATACCTGCACCAGTACCACCGCAGAGGTCGTTAGACGACTTACCAGTAGCGTGCAGACCAGTACAAAGCATGTCAGAGTCGTTGAAACGGTTTACACCCTGATAAGCAGAGAGGTTCTTCATTGCCTCGATACTCTGAACAACGCCTACACCACCACCAGAACCAGTCCAGCAGTCGCGCACGTCCTGAGAGATACGCCAACAGCGTCCACCTACTTCAGCACCCCACTTCCATGGTTCGCGTACGCCCCACTCGCAGATGTAAAGCATGGTGTTATTTCCAGCAGCAACAAATGCGTCAGCAAGAGCCTTGTAGCGTTTCTTTGCAGATTCTACATCGTCAGGAGCGAAGCAGTAGTCGCACTTAACAACGTCAATGCCCCAAGAAGCATAAGTCTTGGCATCGATTGTTTCATATCCATAAGAGCCGAAAGCACCAGCACATGTCTTGTCAGCAACGTCGGTGTAAAGACCGAACTTCATACCGTTCTTGTGAACGTAGTCGGCAACAGGCTTCAAGCCATTAGGGAAGCGTGAAGAGTTAGGTTGTGGTGTGCCATCGCTCTTACGTTTGCCCTGCCAGAGGTCGTCCATCATAATGTGGTTCCAACCACACTCATAGAGGCCCTTGTTCTGGAAAAGCTGCACAGCCTGCTCAATAATTTTCTGTGAGATATTACCCTGTACAGAGTTCCATGAGAGCCAGCCCATGAATGGAACAGGGTGCTGCAGTTTGCTTGATACGGTGAGTGTAACTTCATCTGAAGTAGTAGTGCCGTCTACAATAACATTAACCTGATACTTGTAAACGCCTTCTTCTTTAACAACGCCATCTACGATGTTGCGTTTAGCGTTCCATGTAAGACCTGCAGGCAGACCTGTTACAGCAATCTGAGCGCCAGAAGCTGTAGAGCGCACTTTCTGCATGAAGCGTACGTTAGGCTGTGAGAACACAGTTGTAGCACATGCGAGCTTAGATGTAAGTTCCTCTGCGCTTACGATGCAAGGACGTGTAGAGTTCTGATCCTGGAACACGAGGTAAGCATTAGCCCAGTCTACGTGGTCACAAGTATTTGTACCATCGCTGCCATTAGTTGTTTCAAGATAGAGATACTTCCAACCGCTGAGGTTGTCGCCGCTGATTTCTACGGACTGCTTATTGAAGCGATTGAGAGTGCCCTTAGCCAAATCTCTTGTAGCACCACCTTCAGACTTCAAATATACGTGATAGTCGAAGTTGCCTGCTTCCTTCACCTCATCGTCAACGCCGAGCACAGTGTGGAAATCGGTTACAGAACCATTAAGTTTTACGATGATTTGTGATGGACCGTGTGTACCTACACCGCTCTCATATACCTTGCCACCAATGGTGATATTGTTGCCTTCAACGCTCTTGTCTTTCTTTGGAGTGCGACCTTCCCAGCCACACTTTGTCTTTTCAATCTCAAGAGAAGAGAGGCGGATGAACTCCTGACCCCAAGGAGCCTCAGGAATAGTAATTACGTTAGAAGATGTCTCCTTCCACATATCCGACTCAACGATAAGCTTAGGAGTAGTACCAGAATAATTGAAGTAAGCATTACCCAAGTCTACGTGGTCGCCCCATGCCTCTTTACCCTTATCGAAGTTAAGTACAAGATACACAGCACCTGTAAGATCAACATCAATCTGTGTGCCTTTAGCATCATTAACAGTAATTGTACCACTCTTTACAGTCGTTGCCTTCTTGTTGCTATCGTATGTGGTAACGGTATAGTTCACGATACCATGTTCTGCCTGTGTAGGAGCAGCACCATCGATACCAAACACTGAGTGAAATGACTTAGCGCCATTCACCTTTACTACAAACTTAGAAGGAGCATGAGTACCAACACCAGATGTGTAGGTGTCGCCAGCAATAACAAGAGGAGTGCCAAATGTTGACTTGTTGGCATAAACCTTGTTTTTGTTGTCATCATTGAAATAGGTAACAGTTGAAAGGTCCAACGAGCTCAACAGACAAACGTCCTTACCAGTTGGGGGGGGGTAACTGTTTCTGCCTTAGCATCGACAGTTCCCAACACACTGACAACCAACAAAGCTACCAGCGCGCTTAGATTCAGAAAAAGTTTTTTCATTTTTTTAATCTGCAACATTATAGTTTGTAATACGTTTAAGTTTTTGAGCACCAGCGTGTTGCCCACAACCTTGCCATACAAAAAAATCATCCTGCCTTAATGTTGCAAAAACAAACAAGATAATTTCACCATAGGCGTTGCAAAGTTACAAATAAAATCCGATAAACATGTGCTTTTAAATGAATATTTTAGCTTAAATGCCTTTTATATATGTTGTCGATAATATCACTGCAACATTAGGTACAAAAAGCAGAAAGCCCAGGAAACTATTCTTATTTTCTGATACGACTTATGTATATTATTTGTAATTTCGCATATTGTTAGCAAGCAAGGGTGTTAGACATTTTCTGTATCTTTGCGCTGACGATATTATACCAAGACGAAACAAAAGAAGCAACATGACTAAAAGAAAAAAACTTTATATATGGGGCGGCATAGGCTTGGTGGCGGTGGCGCTCGCCGCCTTGACTGCCTATCGTCTGTGGACTGTTGGTGCCGATGGTGTGCGCTCCTCAGCGGTGCTGGTGGAGCGCATTGAGCGCAATGAGATATGTGTTGACGGGCGTGCGGTGCTCTACTTCGACCGTGCCGAGGGCGACTCGGTGCTTGTGGGCATCACTACCAATGCCGACTCTGCCACTCACCGCCATCTTGCCACTGCCTGCTGGGCCGACCGTTGGCTACTGCTGCCATCGTGCCGGGGACGGTTGCTCACCGTTATGCCTGCTGAAACACGACGTCCTGAAGCAGCCAGCATAAAGGGGGTGATAGACAATTCTTGCAGCGCCATGCGTTCAAAGTTAAAGATGGTTGATGCGCAGCTGACTGAATTGCATTACTACATGCGGGTGCACGGGGTGCAAGACGATGGCTATCAGCAGATAGCTACACTAACGGAGCATGTAAGCAAGGTGCGCACCGAACTGCTGCACACCAAGAGTATTCTCGACAGCATTGCTGCTGGCAAGCATAAGGTCAGCCTGCATCGCAGCATAGTGTATAATGCTGTTTGCCGTAATGCCAATGGGCGTGCCTCGCGCATTGCCTTGAATATGGTTTCTGCCAATGCCCAGTCTCGCTGTATGCTGCTACGCACCGCTGATGGGCAGACGCCCGAAGGGGCGCAGGCAGTGTCGTTGCTGCCATGGGCACAGAAGGCGGAGACCGACATCGTGGCGGCTGGCATTCCGAGCATTGGCGAGCAGGGGATATGGTGCGACACTGTGAGTGTGCGGATAATACCTGGTCACAAGCAGCAGGGGGGAAGACACAACCTGCCACGGGTGCTGGCATCGGATGGTTCGCCGGTGTTCACCGCCCACGGAAGGTTTATAGGCATAGTGAGTGGCAACAGCATTGTGGGCAGAGAATCACTTCGACAACTGCTTAATGACTGACCATGCAACATTCAAAATCTACTATACAACTACATTAGTTTATAAGGAAGCAAGGAATTAGTATATAAAGAAACAATGAACCGACTCTGCTATATCATAATATCTATTTGTGCCGTGCTCGCCACCGCCTCATGCCAACGGATAGCGCACGAAACAGTGGGCACCGAACATCGCAATGGGTTGACCTATCGTGGCGAGATGCGCCAAGGGCGTGCCAACGGCTATGGCGTGCTCTATAAGGGCGACAGCATTGTGTATGCCGGACAGTGGCGCGACGGCAAGCGTTGGGGCAAGGGTGTGTGCCACGATTCACTCCAGCACCGCATCGTGGGCACGTGGCATGCCGATACTCTCGTCACTGGCACATATACCGACTCCACCGGTACCTACACCGGCGACCTCAACAGCGATGGTATTGCTGCTGGCCACGGTGTGTTCGTGGGCATCGATGGTGAGTATTATTCGGGGCAGTGGGTGGATGGCAAGCGCACTGGCTTTGGCTTTGCGCTTTCGCATGGCAAGCACATGCGCTTTGGCGAGTGGAAGGCCAACCGCTTCTTGGGTGAGCGACTGGAATATACCACCGACCGCATCTATGGCATCGACATTTCGCGCTTTCAACATGAGAAGGGGCGCAAGCGTTTTCGCATAGACTGGAGCCGCATGCGCATCAGTCATCTGGGCCATATCTCCAAGAAGAAGGTGAAGGGGCAGGTGGACTACCCCGTGTCGTTCTGCTACATAAAATCTACGGAGGGCGCTACCATACGCAATCGTTACTACGCTGCCGACCACATGGCGGCACGCCGTCGTGGCATACGCACTGGGGCTTATCACTTCTTCTCCACACGCACGCCAGCAGCACAGCAGGCTGCATTCTTCTTGCGCCACACCAAATTCAGCAGTGGCGACCTGCCTCCGGTGCTCGATGTGGAGCCGTCGGCAGCGCAGATAAAAAAGATGGGAGGTGCCGAGGTGCTGCTGCAGGCTGTGCGCACCTGGATGCGCATCGTGGCTCAACGCACTGGCACACGACCGGTGTTGTATGTATCGCAGAGTTTCGTGAACAAATATCTGAGTGCCGCTCCCGACCTGAAACGCAACTACAACGTGTGGATTGCACGCTATGGTGAGTATAAGCCCGACGTGCATCTGGCATTCTGGCAGTTGAGCCCCGATGGCAGGGTGGCAGGCATACATCCGGAGGTAGACATCAACGTGTTTAATGGCTATCGCACCGAATACAAGAACTTCCTCAACACGGAGTGCTTTAAATAATTTCATTGAACAAATGTGTTAATATTCAGTGTTTTATTTGCCAATTCGACACTATTTATGTAATTTTGCCGACAAACATATATTAAAAGGAATACGAATGAAGAAATTTCTACTCATGGCGTCGATGATGTTCGCCTTCAGCGCCGCCACTAATGCCATGCCTGCCAAGAAGGGCGTATGGCACACTATCACTCTCGCCAACGGCACTGAAGTTACTGCCGAACTGCGTGGCGATGAGTTCTTGAACTGGATGGAGACTTCCGATGGACAGCGCCTGGTGGCCAACGACAACGGTCGCTACGTTGTTGCCGATATGCCTGCATTGCAAGAGGCTGCCAATGCTCGTCGCGCCCTCATCGGCGAGGCAAGAGCACAGCGCTTGGCAAGAGCCACTGCCTTAAAGACCGACAACGGGCTGTTGAAGACTGTTATCGGTGGCAAACACGAGCCTTATCTTGGCAAGAAGAAAGGTCTTATCATCTTGGTGGAGTTCACCGACAAGAAATTCATGGATGGTCACGACCTCGACTTCTACAAGCGTGTTGCCAACGAGCGTGGCTTCACACACAGCGAAGGATTTGTGGGCAGCGTTAGCGACTACTTCCTGGCACAGTCTAACGGACAGTTTGAGCTCGACTTCGACGTGGTTGGTCCTATACAGCTGGCTCATAAGGTGAGCTACTATGGCTCTAACACCAACGGCACTACCGACGCCAATGCGGCATATATGATTAAGGAGGCTTGCGATGGCGCCAACAAAGCGGGCATCAACTTCTCCGACTACGACTGGGATGGCGATGGCGAGGCCGACCAGGTGTTTGTGCTTTATGCAGGATATGGCGAGGCATCGGGAGGTGCTGCCAACACTATATGGCCTCACGAGTGGCAGATGAAGTATCAGACTAAGGTGGGCATCCTCACCTACCCTTCTGGCAAGGTGAACACTTATGCCTGCGCCAACGAGTGCACCAAGGATCCTCAAACCAAGAAGGATATCTCTGAGGGCATCGGTGGCATCTGCCATGAATTCTCGCACTGCCTTGGCTTTGCCGATATGTACGACACCTACAACCAGGACAACAACTATGGCATGTCTTATTGGGATGTCATGGACTCTGGCTCATACAATGGCGATGGCTTCCGTCCATGCAACTACACTGGCTATGAGCGTATGTATGCCGGATGGGTGGAGCCAATAGTGCTCGACAAGGCTGCCACAGTGCTTAAGATGGAGTCGTCGACCGACTTTGCACGCCCATTCATCGTCTACAACGACAAGCACAAGGACGAATACTATCTGCTCGAAAACCGACAGAAGACGGGTTGGGACAAGAGCATCTTAGGTAGCGGCATGCTTATCATGCACGTAGACTTCAAGCAGAGCATCTGGCAGAGCAACATGGTCAACTCGTCGAAGTCGGACCACATGCGCTGCACCATATTCCATGCCGACAACGATGCTGGCTTCCTGAAGGTGGTGAACGGATATACTTACATCGACCGCGACAATATCAAGAACGATGTTTATCCTTACGAGGACAACGACGAGCTCACCAACACCTCTAAGCCTGCTGCCAAGCTCTACAACGTGGGCCTTGACGGCACCAAGAACATGAGCAAGCCTATCACTGGCATCACACGCAACGAGGATGGCACCATGGCGTTTAAGTTCATGGGTGGCAACGACAAGAACGTCATCAGCAATGCCACTACCAACGGCATCAGCAACATTACAGTGAGCAACAAGCTCGCAGAAGACACTCGCGTGTATTCTATCGATGGCCGCTGCCTGGGCAACGACATCAACGCTCTCGGCCATGGTATGTATATCGTTGGTGGAAAGAAGATTGTGAAGTAAATCTCGAGTTTCAATAAACAAGCGAGTTTTTCAACAAACTAAAGGGAAGACCTTATGAGAACACTCTCTCATAGGTCTTCCCTTTTTTTATCCCGTTTTGTCCCGAGATTTTTTTGTCCCGAATTTGAGAATTTGAGAATTTGAGAATTTTTGTCAAGCACAATGTGCTTGACTGTAGGGTGCGTCTTAGCTAAATCTCAAATGCGTCAGCGCTAAAATTCTCTAATTCTCTAATTACTTCCCGTTGGTCAGTGGGTCTTCGACAAATCTCGGGACAGAAAAAAAATATCGGACAGAAACGAGGGATAAAAATCAGAGTAAAGAAAAATTCTCTAATTCTCTAATTCGGGACAGAAACGAGGGACAGAAACGAGGGACAGAAAGAAATCGGGATAGAAAAATCCCGAGACTAAAAAATCCCGGGACTAATATATCAGTAACAAGTTTTAATTCGAAGTCATGCCGAGCACTGCTCGCCACCGAGGCATCTACGCTACCTGCTCTTCAGTCTCTTAGTGCAAAGCATCAGGACGAAGTAGCAGAATGCTCCGAACACGAGTCCGCCAATGGCGTCGATGGCGTAGTGTGCCTGGATATACACCGTCGAGAAACACAGCAGCACATAGAACGGCAGCATCAGCCACACCAGTCGGCGCTGTCGGGTGTGGCATGCCAGCAGCATGCACACTGTGGCAATGCCCACATGCGACGATGGAAACGCCGCTGTGGGGCGCTCGCCAGCCGCCTTGGCTTCTTCCACAAGTTCGTAGAAGAGTCCATCGGTATATCCTGGTGTGGGCAGACACTCCTGATGGGTGTTGAAATAGTCGCCCAGACTGGGGAACACGCCCGCCATGATATTATCCATGCCCACCGCCTTATAGTAGAATGTAGGTCCAGCCACTGGCACAAAGATGAACACCAGATAGAATATAAAGAACGATGCCATTATAACGAAGGTGGCACGCTCAAACTCGGTATATCGGAAACACAGATAAAAGAATGAGGTGAATACTATCATCGGATAGTAAGAGGTGTAGCCAAGGCTCATCAGTTCGCTTATCACCGGCCATGAGAATGTCGACGAGAACGAGATGGCAGGTTGAAAACCGAACAGGCTCTGTTCCCACGAGCAGAACAGATGGTCGAGGTTTGGAAACATGCGGTTGAGCTCATAGGTGTCGGGATACCACCATGCCAGCATCGACATCTGCGCCACCACACGCACGCAGCGTGTCAGTCGGCAGGGCACCAGTCGATACACCAGCCACAAGGCGGCTGTCATAGCCACCACACGCACGCGTCCCCACACCATTGCGTCAGGGTTGACGAGGCGTGTGTAGGTGAACAGTGCCACGCACAGCGTGAACACCGTATAGGCAAGTACAGCCCACTCTATCGCCATAAGTCCACGCTTTGGAGTGCGTTCTATGGCGAACATCTTTTTAATGAAATTCATACAAAAAACTAAGGGATAAAGAATAAACTAAAGCCATCCGTTGTCCTTATACCACTTCACGGCGAGCTTCACGCCCTCAGCGAGTTTATAATGCGGATGGTAGCCCAGCTCGTCTACGGCGGGCTCTATGTCGCACCGCCAGTTGCGCTGGCGCAGAATGTTATATTTGTCGTTGTTGAGTGCTATTGGCTTGTGTGTGATGCGTCCCACACGCTCGCCGATGGCGGTAACGATGCGTAGCACCCATATTGGAGCCACGATGCGCAGCATCCACTTCACGTTCATCTCGCGGCGCAGCAGGTTGCTGAACTCTGTCGACTGATACACATCGCCATCGGATAGGAAGTATTTGCGTCCGCTCATGCCGCGGTCGAGTGCCAGGAACACTGCCTGCACCACATCGAGCACATACACAAAGGTGATGTCCTGCCTACGGAAGCCGGCCACGAAGTCGATGTGCTGCTTCACGCTCTTTGCCATAAGGAAGTAGTCGGTCTCGCGTGGGCCATACACTCCCGTGGGTCGCAGGATGATATATGGAAAGTCTACACCTATGGAGTCGAGATAGCGCTCTGCATCGAGTTTGCTCTTGCCATAGGCGGTATTAGGTTGTGGGGTGTCGTTTTCGGTAATGTCGGAATAAGGCTGCTGTTCGTGTATGGCACCATACACGCTCAGCGAACTAAGAAACACAAATCGTTTCAGTGGCATGTGCAATGCTATGAGTGCATCCACCAGATGTCGTGTGCCATCGGTGTTCATGCGTCGGAAGTCGGCTTTGTCGATGCACTTTGTCACTCCTGCGGCATGCACCACATAGTCGAACTCATGGTCTTTGAGTTGTTCGCGGAGCGCCTGCTCCGACGAGAAGTCGAGTTCTATAAAATTTATTCTCGCATCTTTAAGATAGCGGCGCGACGATGTGCTGCGTATTGCTGCCCACACCTCCATGTCGCGGTTGAGTGCCTCCTCGACAATATAGCTGCCTATAAAACCGCTGGCACCCGTAACGAGTATTTTACTTGTCATTTATAAGTCGTAAATATAGAATTGGTTACAAAGGTACTGCAAAACGAAGACAATACAAAACAAACTCGTTTGTTTTTATTGTTGAGTTGCAGCGTACCTTATCAAAAGGTACTGCAAAAATCCGATTAAGCGAAGCGAATGAAAATTTATTTACATTCGTGAGCGTGAGGATTTTATTTAAAAATCCGATTAAGCGAAGCGAATGAAAATTTATTTACATTCGTGAGCGTGAGGATTTTATAAAAAACGAAGACAATACAAAACAAACTCGTTTGTTTGTATTGTTGAGTTGCAGCGTACCTTATCAAAAGGTACTGCCTTGTTCCTCTCCGCTCTACACCTATATTTTTAACAGAAACGTAACAAAAAAAGCAATGGCAATTGGCACAATCAACCAAACTATTCACTATCTTTGCATAAGATAGGCATCGGTTCAGCAAAATACTCAAGCAAGCTCGATATTCTGCATTCACCTTGCACTATCTTTGCATAAGATAGGCATCGGTTCAGCAAAATATTCAAGCAAGCTCGATATTCTGCATTCACCTTGCACTATCTTTGCATAAGATAGGCAGCGGTTCAGCAAAATATTCAAGCAAGCTCGATATTCTGCATTCACCTTGCACTATCTTTGCATAAGATAGGCAGCGGTTCAGCAAAATATTCAAGCAAGCTGCACTCGCCTCTACATAACTAAAAAACAATACAACTATGGGAAAAGGAAAGAAAGGCGGCAAACGCCTAACCAAAAAACAGCTCGCCCCGAAGCTCGAAGAACTGTTTGCTTCAAATCCCGGCAAAGTATTCTCTTTCAAGGAGATTTTCCGCACGCTGCATCTCGACACTCACCCGCTTAAGATGCTCGCAATAGACATAATGGACGAAATGACATGGGACAACTTCCTGGCTCGTGTCAGCGACAACTCGTACCAGCTCAACACTAAGTGCCAAGTGCAGGAGGGCACATTCCTGCGCAAAGCCAATGGCAAGAACAGCGTCACTGCCGACGGCGACGACAAACCGGTGTTTGTGGCAGAGCGCAACTCTATGTGGGCGCTTACCGGCGACCGCGTGAAGTTCTCGGTGATGGCACGACGCAAAAATCATATCAACGAAGCGCAGGTGATAGAAATCCTGGAGCGTGCCAAGGACACCTTCGTCGGACGCATTGCCATCGACCACGACCTGGCATCGCTGGTGTCACCATCGAATGTGCTGCCGGCAAACATCATCATTCCACGACGCAAACTGAAGGGTGCCAAGGCAGGCGAGAATGCCGTGGTGCGCATCATCGAATGGCCCGACGCCGACCACCGCAACATGATTGGCGAGGTGGTTGACGTGCTCGGAAAGGCAGGCAACAACGATGTGGAGATGAACACCATCCTGGCACAATACGGACTGCCTTACAAATATCCGAAGGCTGTGGAAGAGGCTGCCGAGAAGATTTCGGCTGAGATAACGCCTGCCGACTATGCCGAGCGCGAGGATTTCCGCGACACGTTCACATGCACCATCGACCCGAAGGATGCCAAAGACTTCGACGATGCGCTGTCGATCAAACGCCTCGACAACAATCTGTGGGAGGTGGGTGTGCACATCGCCGACGTAAGCCACTATGTCAAGGAGGGATCCATCATCGACAAGGAGGCGGTGAAACGCGCCACAAGTATTTATCTTGTCGACCGCACCATACCGATGCTGCCTGAACGCCTGTGCAACTTCATCTGCTCGCTCCGACCCGACGAGGAGAAGCTGGCATTCAGCGTGGTGTTCAACCTCGACGACGAGGCTAACATCAAGGACTACAGAATTGTGCACACCGTGATAAAGTCGAACCGACGCTATGCCTACGAAGAGGTGCAGCAGCTGCTCGAAGACAATGGCGTGGTGGAAGGCTCCGGACAGCCGGCACCACCAGCACCAAAGGGTGGATATAAGGGCGACAATGCCGATGCACTGATCACTCTCGACCGACTGGCAAAGAAGCTGCGCGAGGCAAGATTCAAGAATGGTGCTGTGAAGTTCGACCGCGAAGAGCTGCACTTCGACATCGACGAGAATGGACATCCCGTGCGCTGCTACTTCAAACGTTCTAAGGATGCCAACAAGCTCATCGAGGAGTTTATGCTGCTCGCCAACCGCACCGTGGCAGAGAGCATCGGCAAGGTGAAGAAGGGACAGAAACCTAAGACACTGCCCTATCGTGTGCACGACAATCCCGACCCACAGAAGCTGGAGACGCTGCGCGAATTCGTGGTGAAATTCGGATATAAGGTGAAGACCGACGGCACGAAGAATGCCATGGCACGCTCTCTCAACGCTCTCATGGCAAGCTGCGAGGGCAAGCGCGAGCAGAACCTCATACAGACGGTGGCGCTGAGGGCTATGATGAAGGCGAAGTATTCTATACATAACATCGGACACTTCGGACTGGCGTTCGACTACTACACTCACTTCACATCGCCAATACGACGCTACCCGGACACAATGGTGCACCGACTCATCACACGCTATCAGCAGGGCGGACGCTCCGCCAATAAGGAGCACTACGAGGAACTATGCGAACACTCTTCGGAGATGGAGCAGATCGCTGCCAACGCCGAGCGCGACTCTATAAAATATAAGGCTGTGGAGTTTATGGCCGACCGCGTGGGCAATGTGTACGATGCGCATATCTCTGGCATACAGTCGTATGGCATCTACTGCGAAATTGACGAGAACCATTGCGAAGGATTGGTGCCTATGCGCGACCTCGACGACGACTACTACGACTTCGACGAGCGTAACTACTGCCTCGTGGGCAGACGCCACCATCACAAATATCAGCTGGGCGACCCCGTACGCATAAAGGTGGCGCAGGCTAACATCGAGAAGAAACAACTCGATTTCACTCTCGCCGACGATTGATAGGGGCTGCTGACGGAAGCGCTGGTCTAAATTTCTATGCCGAAGGGCATGCAAATATAATTCGCATTTAGCCAAATTGTTACAAATGAAATTTGCAAAATAGAAATTCAAAACGCACAAAACTGCTCTTTTCGTGCCGAAAGGACAGCAACGAATGGCGACATTTGTTGAACGGCAACGAAAAACGGTATTAAAAACACATAAATTAAGCCCGATTTGCAATGCAAATCGGGCTTAATTGTATCATAACTAAGGCTTGTTTTATATGTAAAGTGGCCTTGTTTTCAACATTCTTATTGCTATTTTATTGCACACCAAGTTACGTTGTCAAGCCAACGTGTTTTTAATCAACACTTTAGCTCCTGCACACTCAAAACTATCAAAAGAACGGGCTTCACACCTTCTCGTGCGCTCAACTCACACTCTCAGCCAATGAAAACAATGCAAATATTGTGTTGATGCCAGCTGTGGCTATGCAAAATCGGTGTTTTTGAACACAAAACATCAATATGTGGTTGACACAAACCGGTCATTAGATGGATTAAACTCTATAAGCAATAAAACTCCTATAAACGACAAAAGGATTAGCAACACTGTAACCAGTATTCTAACCCTTCTTGTCGGGATGACAAGATTCGAACTTGCGACCCCTACGTCCCGAACGTAGTGCGCTACCAACTGCGCCACATCCCGATTGCCATCCACCTACTGCTATGCGTGGCTTCAAAAGCATTTGCAAAGGTAAATGTTTTTTCTGAAATAATGACTATTACAGTCGAAAATGTTGATTTTGCACCATAAAATGCCCCAACTGAACATTTTTTTGAAAAAAAGCAACAAAAAACTTGCAGCACTTAAAAAAATGCATTACC
>CAKQAD010000005.1 GCA_934215545.1 uncultured Prevotella sp. | reverse complement strand
GTCATACTATCAAAGAACTCTTTGGCTGGCAGCGTAAAGCCGCTTAGCCGTTATCTCAAATTTTAACGAACCATTGGTTTTATGTATTGATGGTTGTGGCTTTAATGGTAATTTCGATAGTGTTATGGGCATATCTTATAGATACGGAAACGCCCAATATGCATTACCTCTAAACGCACCACACACAAGCATCAACAACCGCCACACAACAACAAACTGCACATAACCATAAAATTAATTAAAAGACTGGCACACCATCCATCAGATAGCCATAAAATAACTAACTTTGCATATAGCATACAATGCTTAATGATGAACAAACATAATATTACAAAACATATAACATATTATTAATAATGACTAAAAACAAATTCTTACTCACGGCACTCGTAGCCGCCACCTGCACCATGTCTGCGCAGGCTCAGGACGAAGGATTCGACCTAAGTTCACAACGTGGAGAGAAACAGGACATCAACGCAGTGCCTGGCAAGAAACTCGACCACCACGGCATCATCGTAAACCCTACACCACACAACTTTACATGCGATGCTTCTAAGCTCATCGATATGGCTCAAGGTGTGAACATCATCGACCGCCAAGCACGCTTCGCTGCCGACACACAGTTCCTTAAAGCCAACAAGAAAGGCGTGAAGCTCACTATCGACTTCGGCGAGAAAGTAGCACGCAAAGCCGGACTGAAGAAGATGGTATCGGGTGCCTACCTGCTCACTGCCAACGACAAGGGCATAAGCATCGTTGGATACGATGAGCGCGGCGCATTCTACGCACTGCAGACCATGAAACAACTCATGGCATCGCCTGCCGCTGGCGGCAACATGCCTTACACTACATGCAACGACTATCCCGACCTGCCACTGCGTGGCGTTGTAGAGGGATTCTACGGCGAACCATGGTCGCACCAAGTGCGACTCTCACTCATCGACTACTACGGACGCAACAAGCTCAACGAATATGTGTATGGACCTAAAGACGACCCATTCCACAGCTGCCCTAACTGGCGCAAGCCTTATCCTGCCGACCAGGCACAGAAAATCAAAGAGCTCGTTGAAGCATGTAAGCGCAACCGAGTAGACTTTGTGTGGGCTATACACCCAGGACAAGACATCAAATGGAACGAGGAAGACTATAACAACCTCGTGAACAAATTCAATATGATGTACGACCTCGGCGTGCGCTCATTTGCTATACACTTCGACGATATCAACGGCGAAGGTACCAACCCTAAAAAGCAGGTAGAGTTGTGCAACCGTCTCACACGCGAATTTATAAAGGCAAAGGGCGATGTTGCTCCGCTCGTGGTGTGTCCTACCGACTACTCACAGCTGTGGGCAAAGCCAGGTCCTGACGGCCCACTCGCCATCTATGGCAACGAACTCGACCCATCAATCAACGTGTTCTGGACAGGAGCAGTGGTATGCTCTGACCTTACCAGAGAGACACTCGACTTCGTGAACTCACGCATCAAGCGCCCAGCCTACTATTGGTGGAACTTCCCCGTAACCGACTATGCACGCCACATCATCATGCAAGGCCCTACATACGGACTCGAAACCGACCTCACCGACAAGGAAACATGCGGTGTGCTCTCTAACCCTATGGAACATGGCGAAGCATCGAAGCTGGCTCTCTATGGCGTGGCAGACTATAACTGGAACATTGCCGACTATAATGCACTCGACAACTGGGAGCGCGGCATAAGCGACCTCACACCAGAAGCTCACGATGCTTACCGCACTTTCGCAATGCACTCGTGCGATACCGAGACTGGCTACCGCCGCGATGAGTCGTGGGAGACAAAGACATTCCGCCTTGCCAACTATACACAGCAACAATACAACGACCTCTATGCAGAGTTCGACCGTGTAGAGAAGGCTCAAGAGCAAATGGAAAACAAGTGCAAGAACCAGCTGCTTATGAAGGAACTACGCCCATGGCTCACAGAATTCACAAAGCTGGGCAAGCGTGGCAAGGGCGCCCTTGACCTTATGAACATATATAAGGAAGGCGACTACGAAAAGTTCTGGAATGCATACATAGGCAACCGCATGTCGACCGACGACCTCAAAGCCTATCAGGCTCACAAGTCGGGAACTCTGGTGCTGCAGCCTTTCTATGAGCATGCCATGGACGATATGGCAACAGCATTCTTCCAGACAATTGCTGGCAAGGCTCCTGCATTCTACACCGGTGCCGGAACATACGCCACAGTATATACCACACAGGGCAAGCTGATGTTCGACAACGACTCTACCACCTACTATCATAATGGTCAGAGCCAAGCCACTGGCGACTGGGTGGGTGCCGACCTCGGTTGCCTGCGCCCCGTAAAGGAAGTACGCATACTGCAAGGACGCAACTCTGTAGACGATGTCGACTACTACGACAACACCATCCTGGAATGGTCTGCCGACGGCAAGGAGTGGAAAGCACTCACTGGCGAACTGCAGAAGACATACATCATACACTGGAAGGGTGAGCCAGTAGAGGCACGCTATATACGCATACGCAAACTGGAGTCGGAGAAGAAGAGCTGGATAGCAGTGCGCTCATTCGAGGTGAACCCAACAACACCTGAGACACTGCCATTCAAGGTGGAAGCCAACGACATGGAAGCTGCAATGCTCGGATTCGACAGCAATCCTTGCACATCATTCATGAGCAACGGCAAACTGACATTCGAGGTTGAGAAGGGCACCACAGCCTACACCTTGCTGCTCAACATGAAGCCTGAAGCTAAGGTTAAGTTCAACCAATATAACCGCAAGGGCAAGCTCATCGAATCGACCGATGTAACCAACTCTATGTTTAAAGTGGCTCTCAACAAAAATGCTGCAAAGGCCGAAATCGAAGGCAACGTAGAGGTGTTTGAGATTATTGCAAAGTAAAGACGTAGCAATACAAAAACCCAAACCGACAATTGGATTTGGGTGAAACAACAAACAAAACGGGAGACAATCACCAGTTCATAAGGTGTTTGTCTCCCGTTTTTTTTAATAATCTTCTCTATTCGGTCTAATAACCGATTGGGGGTTATGCGTGTTGTTCAGTATTCTTACGCATATTATCGAGTTCGAGTTTTAGTGCACGTTGCGTTTCAAAGAAGCTCACAAGCATAGCTGTGAGATAGTCCTTTAGACTTGGTATTTGATAGGTCATCACCAACTGACGTTTTGAGTGTACAACCATCAAACGATGCTCATCGTCGATAGAATACAACACCGTAACACCACTATTGATATTTACATTGTTAATAGCCTTGCGCAGATTAGACACTTCGCTGATATCGTCTAACGATATGTTACCCCAAGCATAGTCGTAGATATTGATAAGCAACGACTCATTGCCGACATACATAGAAAATGTCTCGCCTTGAAAATCAAAGACCAAATGGTCGGCATTCTCCTCGTCTATTTCAACCTTGCAATTCATGTCTTTCAGCAGTTGCATACACAACTCTTTCGGAAGCATACCAGCATATTTATTGTCAGAATCGTCGGTGGTCGACCTTGCTACGGCTTGGTTGCTGGCAATGGTGCGATAACAATAAAAACAATACACTGCCACAGCCAATAACAGCACGCATGCGACACATAGAATAGATGTGAGTAAACTCATAAGATATTAATGGTTTTAGATAATGATAGAATCATTGTTACTATATTCTTAAAGCAAACAACATGCCAATAACAGCGAATACGAAAAGGGTGCACATTGTTAATGCACACCCTTCACTATTAACCAATAGCCCTAACCATTGTCTGGATTTGGGCAAGAATTATGAATTATCAAAACAGTTTAGCTAACACGATTGAGCTTCTTGATTATACAGAAGATGAACAGTGCAGAGATTAGACAGATGCCTGCAAGAACACCCCAAATTGTTACAAGGTTGAAATTCATACCCCACATGATGCCTGGCACCATTACCAACTGGTTGCCGATAGCTGTTGCACCAAACCAAAGACCCATCATCAAGCCTGCGTACTTTGGAGGCGCTACCTTTGATACGAATGAGATTCCGATAGGAGAAAGCAGAAGCTCTGCAAAGGTAAGGATGAGATATGTAGAAATAAGAAGGTTTGCACTTACACGAGGGCCTTCTGTTGCAGGATTGCCCTGTGCCAATGGAAGCTCAAGACCCATAGAGCCTACTGCCATCCATACGAAAGCAAATGCTGCTACAAGCATACCAAGACCAATCTTCTCAGGAGATGTCGGCTCTTTGCCCATCTTGCGAAGCCAAGCAAACATTGCTACACTCACTGGTGTCAAGGCTACTACATAGCATGGGTTGAACTGCTGGAAGATAGGTGCTTCTACATTGACAATGCCATCAAGTGCATTATACTTATAGTACAAGAATGCGATAGCTGCAATAATTACGCCGAGAGAAATTCCTCTGCCTTTAAAAGTCTTGCTTTGTGCAAGTCCGAAACTGCCATACACCACGAAGATACATGCCACAAGGTTGGTAACGTCGAATGCCATAGACTGCAGACCCTCTGATGTCTTGTTGGTAAAGTCGCGGGCAAACAATGTCAATGTGTTACCATTCTGATGGAATGCCATCCAGAAGAAGATAACCACAGCAAAAACAAGGCATAAGCATACGATGCGCTCCTTGGTTTCAGCAGGTGATATTTCCTCGACCTCAGACTTAGCATTGTCGGTAGATGTCTTCTGCTCACCGTTTGCAAGCACGTGCTTGTATGTGAAACTGAAAATGTAATAGATAGCAATACTAAAAATCAATGATGCACATGCCACAGCGAATGCAAAATGGTAAGCATCCTCAGCAGTCACACCCAGGCTTGTCTTTGCCCACTCCATAATCTTAATGGCTGCAGTTGGAGCGAACATCGCACCGATATTGATAGCCATATAGAAGAGCGAGAAACCAGAGTCGCGATTGTTAGAATATCGTGGCTCATCGTAGAGACGACCCACCATTACCTGGAGATTGCCCTTGAAAAGTCCCGTACCTAAGGCAATAAGGATGAGCGATACTCCCATAGCACCTATGGCTACCGAGTCTTTTCCAAGAGGAAGAGAGAGAACGAGGTAACCGATAAACATGATGAAAATACCTGTGGTAACCATACGTCCAAATCCAAATTTGTCGGCTGCTATACCGCCAATGATTGGAAGGAAGTAAACCATCATGAGGAAGGTTGAGTAAATAGTAGTTGCTATTCCGGTCTCAAAACCGAAGTTGGCCTGCAAATACAGCAAGAATACTGCGAGCATGGTGTAGTAACCAAATCGCTCTCCAGTGTTGGCCAATGCAAGTGCCCAAAGGCCTTTAGGTTGATTTTCAAACATAAGAATTTTAAATTGCTTTTATTGTTTTATTTAATATTTCACATATTTAGCCGAAATACATTTTACAAAATTACTGTTTTTTATCCGTATTGCCAAACCAACGATGCCTTTTCAGCTGTGTTAGTGCGCATTTTGCATCAAACAATGGCAAAACAATTCCATTTAACGCCATGACATAACTTAAACAATCTTCTGATTAGCACATATATATAAATGGCAATGAAAACATATCAGGTTTATCAAGGCTGCTGTAATTCCGTTGCAAGGAAGCGGCCCGTGAAGCTTTGCTTGCACTGTGCTATCTGCTCTGGTGTGCCTGTAGCCACTACGCATCCGCCTGCACGTCCACCATCAGGACCGATATCAATTACATGGTCGGCTTGCTTTATCACATCGAGGTTGTGCTCAATAACTATCACCGTGTTGCCACGATCAACAAGTTGCTGAAGTACATTCATCAATATGCGAATGTCTTCGAAATGTAGACCAGTGGTTGGTTCGTCGAGAATATACATGGTATTGCCCGTGTCGCGCTTGCTTAGCTCGGAAGCTAACTTCACACGTTGGCTCTCGCCACCCGACAATGTGGTGGAGGGTTGTCCAAGCTTTATATATCCAAGACCGACATCCTGTATGGTGCGTATCTTCTGAAGTATCGATGGCACATTTTCAAAAAACTCCACCGCCTGATTGATGGTCATATCAAGAACATCGGCTATGCTCTTGCCTTTATAGCGCACCTCAAGAGTCTCTCGGTTGTAGCGCTTGCCATGGCAAACCTCGCAAGGCACCATAACATCGGGCAGGAAATTCATTTCTATTGTTTTGTAGCCGTTGCCCTTGCAGGTTTCGCAGCGTCCGCCCTTCACGTTAAACGAAAAGCGTCCAGGCTTATATCCACGTATCTTTGCCTCTGGCAATGCCACAAACAGCGAGCGAATATCGCTGAACACACCTGTATAGGTAGCAGGGTTGGAACGTGGTGTGCGACCGAGTGGCGATTGGTCGACATTCACCACCTTGTCTACATATTCAAGTCCTTCAACCGCATCGTATGGCATAGGCTTCTTCAGCGAGCGATAAAAATGTTGCGACAGTATTGGCTGTAGCGTTTCATTGACCAAAGTCGACTTGCCCGAACCGCTGACACCCGTGACTACTATCAATTTTCCTAATGGGAACGACACATCTATGTGTTTCAGATTGTTGCCACTTGCCCCTTTTATTGTGAGCTGTTGGCCATTGCCTTGGCGTCGTTCTGCAGGCACTGGTATGCAGCGCACGCCATTTAGATAGTCGGCTGTTATAGTATGGGTTTGCAGCATCTGTTGCGGGGTGCCTTGAAACACCACCTCGCCTCCATGCATTCCTGCCTTAGGGCCGATATCAACAATATAGTCGGCATTGAGCATCATGTCCTTGTCGTGTTCCACCACAACCACAGTGTTGCCTATGTCGCGCAACTGCTTGAGCGAATGTATAAGTCGCTCGTTGTCGCGCTGATGCAGACCGATACTCGGTTCGTCGAGGATATAAAGCACATTTACAAGTTGCGACCCTATCTGGGTGGCAAGGCGTATGCGCTGACTCTCGCCACCCGACAGCGTAGCCGACTGACGGTTGAGCGACAAATAGTCGAGCCCCACATCAAGAAGGAAATTTACGCGTGTGCGTATCTCTTTGAAGATGTCGGTGGCAATGGTCTGCTGACGAGCATCGAGATGCTGTTCTGCCTCGCCTATCCAATCTATTAGCTGACTGATGTCCATGCTTGCCACCTCGGAAATATTCTTATCCCAAATACGATACGACAGCGACTCGCGGTTAAGACGACGGCCATTACACTCCGGACATTCACATTCGGCAAGAAACTGGTCGGCCCACTTCTGTCCGGCAGTAGAGTCGTCGTTGTCCATCACCGTGCGCAGATATTTCACTACACCATCGAAGTTGGTAAAGTAGTCGCTGGAAGTGTGTACCACATCTTTGCTTATGCGCACACTTTCGAGCGAGCCATACAATATTTCATTGAGCGTTTCGGGTGCAATTTCGCACACTGGAGTCTTTATGGTGTAGTCCTGACGCTCGAGAATGGCAGCAATCTGCCAGAAAATCATTTGGTTTTTATATTTTCCTAAAGGCACAATAGCGCCTTCATAAATAGAGAGCGATTCATCGGGAATTACCTTCTTTAGGTCTATTTCGTTCACATACCCCAGTCCTTTGCAATGTGGGCAAGCTCCTTCGGGTGAGTTGAACGAGAATATATTTGGTGCGGGGTCGCGATAGGCAATACCCGTAGTGGGACACATTAGTCGCTTGGAATAGGTCTTTGCCTCGCCAGTAGCCTTATCAAGAATCATTATAAGGCCGTCGCCTTGCCTCATAGCGGTGTCGATGGTCTTGCGCAGACGATCTTCGAAGCCTTGCTGCATCTGCATTTTGTCTATCACCACCTCGATGTTATGGTTGCGATAGCGGTCGGTCTTCATGCCGCGTGTTATCTCCAATATCTCGCCATCGACACGGGCGTACAGATAGCCTTTGCGTCGCAAGCTTTCGAACAATTCGCGATAATGGCCTTTGCGCTGTCTGACAAGAGGCGCCAGTATATATATGCGATGCCCAGCGTAGGTTTGTTGTATCATCTCAATGATGCTCTCGTCGGTATATTTCACCATCTTCTCGCCCGTAGCATAGCTATAGGCGGTGCCGGCGCGGGCATAAAGCAAGCGCAAATAGTCGTAGATTTCGGTAGTGGTGCCAACGGTGGAACGTGGATTGCGGTTGGTGGTTTTCTGCTCGATGCTAATAACAGGACTCAAGCCCGTTATTTTGTCGACATCAGGCCGTTCCATGCCACCAAGGAAATTGCGTGCATAGGCAGAGAATGTCTCTATATATCGACGCTGCCCTTCGGCATATATGGTGTCAAATGCCAACGACGACTTGCCGGAGCCACTCAATCCGGTAACTACAGTGAGCGACTGACGGGGTATCTCCACATCGATATTCTTTAGGTTGTGCACACGCGCACCCCAAACATTTATCTTTCCTTCTTCGTTATTGATAGTATCCACGATATTCTTCAATTTATTTTTGACTCTTGAAAGTTCAATCAATAAAAATACAATTCAAGAATCAAAAGCCTCCTCCCATTGTGTTCTCGGTGTAACCACGCAACAGATTGACATCTTTCTTGAAGTTATATTTGCGCCCATCGGCACCTACAGCCTTCACAACTACGAAATACACTCCTTGCTTCACGTCTTTGCCTTTAAACTTGCCATCCCATCCCTGGGCTGGGTCGTCCCATTCAAAAAGTTTCTGTCCCCAGCGATTGAATATGGTGGCATGAAACTCCACTAAACTCTGATAGCCGCTTTTTGCCTTATAAACATCGTTGATTCCATCACCATTTGGCGAAAAGGCATTTGGCATATCGAGCTTGCTTTCGCTTATCGATATGGTTATAGGGGTAGCTGTCTGCCAATATTCTTGGGTATAAGCAATAGTGTCAGTGCCAAGCACAAAGGTGGCATACAATTCTATGCGGTGTGCTCCAGCCTCAACAAAGGTGTATTCGGTGTTCTCCTCATAGCGCACGAGATAGGGCACCGATGAGCCTTCTCTGCAAAAACGCCATTCGTAATGCGGTGTGTATGCACCAACAGACGACGCATTGGCATAGAAACGCACGGTAAGCGGTGCCGAGCCCTGATAGCTGGTGCCATTCTCCTCGCCATCGGGGGTGAGGAAGGTGGCTTGAGGGTCGATGTAAGGAACTTCATCGGCCCATGCTGTGGTGACAGTAAGCACCAAAAACATTAAAAACATTCTTATCTTGTTCATATCTGCAAAGTTAGAAAATTACTTGCAGACGACAAAGTGCTACACTTGATTAATAACTTTATTTATGAGCTAAGATTTCTTCGAACAATATATTTTATGTACTTTTGCAACAATAAAAGCACAATTAGTAAAACAAAATGTAAGCATAGCAATATGAAACGTCTGTTACAAGTCTTGATGTGCCTCGCTGTTATGGCTATGAGCACAATGGCATACGCACAAACCGCCAAGTGGCAAGACCTATACACTGTTAAGAAAAAGGATACAATCTATGGCATCGCCAAGAAATACAACATCAGCATTGACGCTTTGCTCAAGGCCAATCCAGACATGCAAAAGGCCGACTACACCCTAAAGAAAGGCGACCAACTGCTCATACCTATACCGTCGGAAGCAAAGCCGGCTGCAAGCACAAACACAGCTACAAGCACCACACCAGCAACTCCAACTGCAAGTACACGCAAGCAAGCTGGAGCAGTGAACGTGGGAATAATGCTTCCTTTACACAACAACGACGGCGATGGACAGCGCATGGCAGAGTATTATCGTGGAGTGCTTATGGCATGCGATAGTCTGCGCGCGCAAGGCATTTCTACAAATGTATATGCTTGGAATGTGCACATTGATGCAGATGTACAGAAGTTCATCGCCGACGATAATGCCCGACGCTGCGACATCATCTTTGGCCCGCTTTACACTAAACAGGTGAAGACAATCGGCGACTTCTGCCGCCGCAACAACACCAAATTGATTATACCTTTCTCTATTAGTGCCAACGATGTGACAACAAATGAAAATGTGTTTCAGGTATATCAGCCAAGCACGCAGATAGTCGAAGCATCTGTGGCAGCCTTTGCCGAGCGCTTTAAGGGCAGACATGTGGTGTTCATCGATTGCAACGACACAAAAAGCGACAAGGGACCTTTCACCTCTGCATTGCGAAAGCAACTTGAGGCGGCAGGTATGAAATACAGCATCACCAACCTGAAATCATCAGAACAAATGTTTGCCAAAGCATTTAGCGAAAGCAGTAGCAATGTGGTGGTGCTAAACACCGGACGCTCGCCAGAACTCAATGTAGCTTTGGCAAAAATCGATGCAATGAAGGCGGTAAGTCCAAACATTCAGGTGTCGCTATTTGGCTATACCGAATGGCTGATGTACACAAAAGCGTATTTGGAATACTTTCATAAATATGATACCTACATACCAACGGTATTCTTTTATAATCCCTTGGCACAGAGAGTACGCTCGCTCGAGAATGCCTATCGCAAATGGTTTAAACAAGACATGCGCCTTTCGCTGCCACGATTTGCACTCACGGGCTACGACCACGCACAATTTTTCATACGTGGCATAAACAAATATGGCTCGGCCTTCAAGGGCACATCATCGCAAAACAGCTATACACCGTTGCAGACACCTCTTAAATTTAAACAGATAAAGGGTGGAGGCATGCAAAATTGTAGCTTCATGCTCATACACTACAAGACCAACCACTCTTTAGAGTCAATATCTTACTGATTGTAAAAACAAAAGATGCATTTCAACAACTATATCCGCACTGCATGCCTGACGTTTGCCATCATGGCTGCACACCACTCTACCCTACACGCACAAATAGGCTCACACCGCAACGACTTTGCCTTGGGCGTGGGCGGTGGCTATGTGATAAGCAACGTAGGATTTATGCCGAAGGTAACACAAGACAGCCATACTGGAACAATGTTCGGACTGTCTATGCGCTACACTTGCGAGAAATATTTCAGCACAATATGTTCTATTGCCGCTGAGTTAAACTACACTAAAGTGGGATGGAAAGAGCGCATCATGAGTGTAGACGATATGCCTGTAGTTAATGCTGTTACTGGATTGCCCGAGGCTTACGAGCGCGACATCAACTACATTCAGCTTCCTATATTCGCACACCTTGCATGGGGACGAGAATATAAGGGTTTGCAATTCTTCTTTAAGGCGGGACCACAGTTTGGACTGATGCTCAACGAAAGCACTAAAACCAACTTTAACTATGCCGACCGCAATACCACCGACCGTTCTAACCAGACGTGTGCTCAGGATACCATGGCCGTGGAAAACAAATTCGACTATGGCATTGCTGCAGGATTGGGCATAGAATATAGCATTCCACGAGTGGGACACTTCTTGCTCGAGGGACGCTACTACTATGGATTGGGCAACATCTATGGCGACACTAAACGCGACTATTTTGCAAAATCTAATCTGAGCAATATCGTAATCAGGCTTACCTATCTCTTCGACATTACTCGCACAAAGAATATAAAAAAACGCTGAAAGAGTTTATGAACATAACCATTAACAATATAAAAAAATGTTTCGGCACTAAAACAGCTGTAAACATAAACAGCTTTGAGGTGAAGCATGGAGAGATAATTGGTCTGGTAGGCAACAATGGTGCTGGCAAGACAACGCTGTTTCGCTTGATGCTCGACTTATTGAAGCCTGATGAAGGCTACATAAGCTACCAGCCCAATAACAACGGCGCTGTAGGCGAACCGATAGATCCTGCTAAGAGTGAAGACTGGAAGCCATACACTGGATCCTACATCGACAATAGTTTCCTTATCGACTTTATGACACCCGATGAATACTTCGAATTCATAGCACATGTGTCGGGAATAAGCAAAGAGGAAGCTCTTGAACGCCTAAAGGCATTTACCACATTCTTGACCGACGAGATATCAGGACAAAAGAAATATATAAGAGATCTGTCGGCAGGCAACAAGCAGAAGGTAGGCATCGTGGCAGCATTGCTCACAAACCCACAAATGGTGATACTCGACGAACCTTTTAACTTTCTCGACCCTAGTAGTCAGAACATGTTGATGCGACTGCTCACCGACTACAACAAACAGACGGGTGCCACCATTATGGTGTCAAGCCATAACTTGCAACACACCATAGACATATCTACACGCATAGCTCTTCTCGAACATGGGGTGATAATAAAAGATCTCGACAATACTAATGGCAAAGCCACTACCGAACTCGAAGAGTATTTCAAAGTGTAGAGTAAGGTGAACATAAAAAAGGGTTCATAAGAAAAAAGCGGATTACATCAAACACTCCAACCTACGATGTGGAGTCTTGATATAATCCGCTTTATTATTTTCACAGCAGTGCCGATATTGGTTAATTCTTCTTGCCCAACGACTTAAGCCAACTTATTGGCTTTTTCAAAATCTCGACAATACCCGTCGACTGCTTTACAGCAGGTAATGTTGTAGCTGGCTGCTTATCTTTTGCTGATGCTTCACCGCCTCGCTTGCCGCCCTGTCGACGAGCATTAGGATTACGCTGGCTATTGTCGCGACGCTGACGCTTGTCGTTGCGTGGTTTAGGTTTGCGCTCAGCATTGCCTTTATCGTAGTTATTGCCATTAGCCTTGTCCTTGCTGGTGACCTTAGTGTTGTTGCCGTTATTGGCATTGTCACACTGAGCACCTGTTGTTTTAGCTGGCTTGTCGACATTAGCTTGCTGCTCGCCATCAACTGGCTTGCGACGTGGTTTGCGGCTACGCTTCTTGCGTGGAGCTTGCTCTGTGCTATCACTGGTAGGTTTCTGAGCAATGGCTGCTGTTTGCTGGACATCGGTTGTAGGCTTCTTGTCGGTAGCATCAACTTGCTTGTCGGCACTCTTATTGCGGCCACCTCGACCATTATTATTTCTACCGCCACGCTCGCCACTGCGACCCTTGCCTTTACTATTGCTACGCTCTTCACTACGTCCAGAACGACCGCGCCCCTTGCTACGAGGAGCATTATAATCGGGTGCTTCACCAAGACCTTCAGGCAGTGCGTTTTTCAGAACCTCGCGACCGAGGAACTTCTCAATCTGCTTAAAGCTGGTAATCTCGTCATCGGCAACAAAAGTATATGCCACTCCATCGCGTTGTGCTCGAGCAGTACGACCAATGCGATGAACATAATCCTCTGGGTCGTGAGGCACATCGAAATTCACCACCATTGCAATGTCATCGATATCGATGCCACGAGCAACGATATCCGTGGCAACAAGCACGTCAATCTGTCCAGTCTTGAACTTATAGAGAATTTCATCGCGCTCAGCCTGCTCAAGGTCGGAGTGCATCTCGCCAGAGTTAATCTTCATCTGCTGCAAAGTGCGGTTGATGGCTTTTACCTTCTGCTTCTTGCCCGAGAATATAATGACGCGATTAAGGTCGCCCTTACGGAAAAGGTCTTTTATGATGCCTATCTTTTGTGTTTCATAGCACACATAAGCACTCTGCTTTATCTTTTCGGCTGGTTTGCTGACAGCTATCTTTACCTCTACGGGGTTTTTAAGCAATGTTTTGGCAAGTTCCTCTATCTTCTCAGGCATAGTCGCAGAGAACATAATGGTCTGGCATGTTGCAGGAAGCTTACTTGCTATCATCTTTATATCCTCCGAAAAACCCATATCGAGCATACGATCTGCCTCGTCGAGAACAAAGAACGAAACTTTGCTCAAGTCGGCAGAACCAAGCGATATATGACTGATTAAGCGACCAGGAGTGGCAATAACCACATCGGCGCCCATCTGAAAGCTCTTCAATTCCTGATCGTAACGATTGCCATCGTTGCCACCATACACAGCCACGCTGCTCACTCCTGAGAGATAGTAGCCAAAGCCCTGCATGGCTTGATCTATTTGTTGTGCCAACTCACGTGTCGGACTCATGATAACGCAGTTTATAGCATCTTGCGGATAACCGCCATCATCGAGTTTTGAGAGTATTGGCAATAGGTAAGCGGCTGTTTTGCCAGTGCCAGTCTGAGCCACACCTAAAAGGTCGCGACCCTCAAGTATAGGGGGAATACACTTTTCCTGTATCGGTGTGCATTTATCAAAGCGCATGTCGTAGAGCGCATCAAGCACATGGTCGTTAAGTTGTGTTTCGTCGAAATACATATTTTGAGTTTATTTTTTTTGATTTTTAAGTTCCGAATTTACAGAAAACATCAATTCGGAGCCTTACGATAACAGAAATATGCCACTACAGCAAATATAAAGTTTGGTATCCATGCAGCAAGCATTGGCGGCGTATTGGCATTGATAGCAAATGTGGCACACACCGTCTGCAACATGATATAGCCAAAGCTAAGTGCCAAACCGATACCGAGATACATACCCATACCTCCCTTACGCTTTCGAGACGACAGCGCCAATCCGATGGTGGTGAGAATGAACGATGCAAACGATGATGCTATACGCTTATGATATTCCACCTGATATTGCACCACATTGCTGCTGCCTCGATTGATTTGCTTGGATATATACTTCTTAAGTTCTGGACTTGTGAATGTCTCCTGCTGTCCTCTTGAATACACCAAGTCGGTAGGCTCCATTTGTATGATAGTGTCGCGTGTCATGCCACTTGTAATATTTTCCTTTAGTCCGCGCAACTGTCGTATCTTCCAATTTAGCAATGTCCAATGATATTTTGAATCGCTAATAGTGTCGTATTGCACCTCCATAGCTGTCATATGACTGATAAGCTTCTTGTTTTCGAACTTGTCGAGCGAGAATCCATATCCGCGTTTCAGGTTATTATCATAATGCTGCATATAAGCGATGATGCCTTTGTCTACTTGTAGCATTACATTGTCGGCACTGGTATTCTTCTTCTTATTCTTATACATCGACTCAAAATTCTGCTTCACTACCGTACCATGAGGTATGACATAAGCACTGAGATAGAACGACAGAGCCGATATCAACACGCATGAAATCATATAAGGACGCATGAGCCGCTTGAACGATACGCCAGCAGCAAGCATAGAAATGATTTCGGAGTTGCCCGCCAATTTTGAAGTGAAGAAGATTACGGCAATAAATACGAACAACGGCGAGAAGAGGTTGGCAAAATAAGGCACGAAGTTGGCGTAATAATCAAACACAATAGCCTTGAGTGGTGCATGATATTGTGAAAACTTTGCCAAATTCTCATTAACATCGAACACTATCGATATGGAAATTATCAGCACAATACTATAAATGTATGTGCCGATGAATTTCTTAATGATGTAGCGGTCGAGAATATTAATGTAGCGAAACGGATTAAGCACCGCCAGCACTTTCACAAAGCCAAGCTTTGCAGCAAGCCAAGCCCATGCCATGCGCAAACGATGCGTATGCGCATAGAGCCATTGGCTCATCTTCAGCTGTCCAAGCCTGTGCTTTATATCTTTCATTTTCATATACGTCTGCCGAGGTTGTCAATAATGCTACGCTTCCACTGTACGAAGTCGCCTTGCTCAATGTGCTTACGCGCATCGCCGACAAGTCGCAGATAGAAAGCCAGATTGTGGATGCTTGCTATCTGCATGGCAAGCAGTTCCTGTGCTTTGAAGAGATGATGCAAATATGCCTTTGAATGTATGCGGTCGATATCGCAACCATCAGGGTCGATAGGCGAAAAGTCTTGTTCCCACTTCTTATTGCGCATATTCATTGTGCCGTTGTAGGTAAAGAGTGTGGCATTACGACCATTGCGAGTAGGCATTACGCAGTCGAACATATCCACACCACGCTCTATGGCTTCGAGAATATTCTGCGGTGTGCCCACTCCCATAAGGTAGCGTGGCTTGTCTTTTGGCAATATCTCGTTCACCACCTCTATCATCTCATACATCACTTCTGTAGGCTCTCCTACTGCCAAACCGCCAATAGCGTTACCATCGGCGCCCTTATCGGCAACAAACTTTGCTGCTTCGCGACGCAAGTCTTTGTATTTGCAGCCTTGCACAATGGGGAACAGACTCTGGCGATGACCATATATGGGCTCTGTTTCATTAAATCGCTTTATGCAACGGTCGAGCCATCGTTGTGTGAGTCCAAGACTCTTCTTTGCATATTCATAGTCGCTTTCACCAGGAGGGCACTCATCGAATGCCATCATGATGTCGGCACCAATGATGCGCTCTGTATCCATCACGCTCTCTGGTGTAAAGATGTGCTTTGAGCCATCAATATGCGAGCGGAACTCACATCCCTCCTCGCGCAATTTACGAATGCCAGTGAGCGAGAACACCTGAAAACCACCCGAATCGGTAAGAATAGGGCGATCCCATGTATTGAATTTATGCAGTCCTCCTGCCTTGCGTAAGGTGTCGAGTCCTGGGCGAAGATACAGATGATAGGTGTTGCCAAGGATTATCTGTGCCTTCACTTGCTCGCGAAGTTCCTGAAAATGCACGCCCTTTACAGAACCGACAGTACCAACGGGCATGAATATAGGTGTTTTTATCTGTCCGTGGTCGGTGGTGATTATTCCTGTGCGTGCATCGCTACAGGGGTCTGTATGTTGTAGTTCAAATGTCATTTCTTTTCTTCTTCTATTTTAAAGTCTATGGGATGGTCCACAATCTCATCGGTGAGTGCAAAGCGCCAAACATCCTGCACATCTTCTACATAATGGAATTCCACGCCCTTACGATATATCTCTGGTATCTCTTCGATATCCTTCTTGTTGTCGCGACACATTACGATGTCCGTGATGCCTGCACGCTTGGCAGCAAGTATCTTTTCTTTTATGCCTCCAACAGGCAGCACTTTTCCACGCAATGTTATCTCGCCCGTCATGGCTGTATTCTTACGCACCTTACGCTGCGTTAAAGCAGAAGCGATAGAGGTGGCAATGGTGATACCAGCCGAAGGACCATCCTTTGGGGTTGCTCCCTCGGGCACATGGATGTGTATGTTCCAATTGTCGAATATACGATAATCGACATTGAGCGTATCAATGTGGGCCTTTACATATTCTAATGCTATCACAGCCGATTCTTTCATCACATCGCCAAGATTACCTGTAAGTGTGAGTTTACCAGCCTTGCCTTTGCTGAGCGATGTCTCTATGAAGAGTATCTCTCCGCCAACGCTAGTCCATGCTAGTCCAGTAACCACTCCGGCATAGTCGTTGCCTTGATAGATGTCACGATAGAATGGCGGTTTACCAAGTAGGCCTTCTATTTCATTGGGTGTTATCTTCTCATTAGGCAGTGTGCTGTCTACGGCTTTTTTATAGGCAATCTTTCGCAATGCCTTGTTAATTTGTTTCTCAAGCTGGCGCACACCGCTCTCTCGTGTGTATTGCTCAATGACCTTTTCTATGGCAGCCTTATTGAACGATGGCTTGTCGGTGGTGGCATTTAGACCGCAGTTTTCTATTTCACGTGGAATAAGGTGGCGCTTGGCAATCTCAATTTTCTCTTCAGTGATATAGCCGCTTACCTCTATCAACTCCATACGGTCGAGCAATGGGCGCGGAATGGTGTTGAGGTCGTTTGCAGTGGCAATAAACAGCACTTTAGAGAGGTCGTAATCGACATCAAGATAATTGTCGTGGAAGGCATTATTCTGCTCTGGATCAAGCACTTCGAGCAATGCCGACGAGGGGTCGCCATTGACTGTATTCTTTGTCACCTTATCTATTTCGTCGAGAATGAATACTGGATTCGAAGAACCTGCCTTCTGTATGTTCTTTATAATACGACCTGGCATAGCTCCAATATAGGTACGGCGATGTCCGCGTATCTCGCTCTCATCGTGCAAACCACCCAACGACATGCGCACATACTTGCGCTTCATGGCAGAGGCTATGCTCTTTCCAAGACTTGTCTTACCTACTCCAGGAGGGCCGTAGAGACAGATGATTGGCGACTTCAAATCGCCACGCAACTTAAGCACCGCCATATATTCGAGGATACGCTCCTTCACCTTCTCCATGCCATAATGGTCGTGGTTGAGCACACGCTGTGCTCTCTTTAGGTCAAGGTTGTCTTGAGTGTATTCACACCAAGGCAACGATACCATGGTTTGCAGATAGTTATATTGTATGCTGTATTCCGGGCTCTGCGGATTGAACATATCGAGTTTATCGAGTTCCTTTTCAAAAACTTTCTTTACCTCTTCTGGCCAAAGTTTTCCTTTAGCTTTAGCCAGAAGTTCTTTGCGTTCTGGAGAGCCATCGCCATTACCTAATTCTTCCTTTATATTCTTAAGTTGTTGTTGGAGGAAGTATTCGCGCTGCTGCTCGTCAAGGTCTTCGCGTGTTTTTGTGCGTATATTTTGCTTTAGTTCAAGCAGTTGCAATTCCTTATGGAGCACACGCAGTGTGGCAATGACACGTTCCTTCATTGAGTTGGCGGCAAGCAGTTCTGCTTTGTCGGAAATCTCAAATGGGAGATTGGTGCAGACAAAATCTAAGGCAATGATATCATTACTGATATTGGTGAGTGCAAACTGCGACTCATCGGGCATATCTTCGTTTTGCTTTATGTAGTTCACGGCGATAGTGCGCAAGTCGGCCATAGCAGTCGTAAACTCGGTATCGTCGTGAAGTGGCATCTCTTCAATGGCTGGTGTTACATCGCCAACGAGGAAAGGCTTGGTGCTTGTTATATTGTTGAGTTTGCAGCGTCCTAAGCCCTGAATGATGGCTGTGATATTCTTGCCTGGCCCAGGCATTTCTATAAGCTTCACCAGTTTGGCATATACGCCATAGGCAAACAAATCGTCAATGCCGGGATTTTCAACATCAGCATTATTCTGACACACCACTGCAAACACAGCATCCTGCGACTTGCGGATATGGTTGAGCAGACTAAGACTTTGCTTTCTACCAATGAGCACAGGTGATATTACGCCTGGAAACATTGCCATATTACGAGTGGCAAGAATGGGCACTTCGCCTGTGACATCGACATTAAAAAGATTTGTAACATCGCCTTCGTAATCGGCAATCATCTGTATTGATGTATTGGATTTTTTATTCATAATTCATCTACGCCTCACACATTATGTGTATCACTATGCCTTATGTGTGGGGAATTTATTTATACGTATAAGTAAAAAACTCATGTGCCGCAAACGGCATTATTCAAAAATAGCTATTTGGCTGCAAAGTTAGCAAAAATCTATCAGATACTATTAGTATTTATACTTTTTAAGAATAGTAACAGCTTTGCAAGATAATAATAATGTGTAAATTGTTATCGAATGTAGAAATCTGATGTTAGCGTACCATACCACTCCGATTTGTTGCCATCGGCAGACATAATGCAAACATCTTGCCTCTCGAGGGCCAACATATTTGACGAGCGACAGAACGCCAGCAATTGACGCTTGGCTTGCTTGCGAGGTGTGGTGCGCACTGCCACCTGGCTCACTTGGCGCATGCCTGTCATATAGGCTTGAACCACAAAATCCTTAACACACTCTGTAGGAACAATGACCGAGAACACACCATCGTCAGACAACAGACGATTGACAGCTGCAAAAAGATCCTTAAAAGAAAGAGTATCAGTGTGGCGTGCCATACTGCGAATAGCATCTGGCGCCTTCAGAGAGTTTACAAAAAATGGGGGATTTGACACAATAGAATCAAAACGGCAATCACTTTCAAATTGCTGTATCTGTTGCTGAAACACATCTATCCTATCGGCAAATGGCGAGCTTGCTACATTCTGCTTGGCTTGTTCTACTGCATTGGCATCTATATCTACTGCAACGATATGAGCAGCATGAAAACGCTGCGCCATCATCAGCGCAATAAGCCCTGTGCCAGTGCCTATATCAAGTATACGATGTCCGCCTTTTGCCCAAGCACCAAGCAAAACACCATCGGTACCGACCTTCATGGCACACTTATCCTGCTTAACAACAAACTGCTTGAATGTAAAATCCTGCCCTGACATATACCTTATTATATATAAACATTTACCCGGCACCCCTTGCTTGCTATAAGCATTCAACAAATTGGCTCAAAAACAAACGTAAAACCAAAGACGCATTACTAAATAACGAAGCCATATTATAGCCTCATAAACCAAGCACTTACAGATTGAGTTTACGTTGCAATGCCCTACTCCAAGCCTGGAACATTCTGCCCTGATTTTTTATACCTTCACGCAGAGCATCAATTTCGTTGAACAACTCTGCCGCTGCGTTCTGCAACGCATTAGGTTGTCGCTCACTACGATCGGCATACGGATTGACAAGCATTTTTATGCCATGAGGCTTCAACTCCACATCAATATCTTCACCTGTCATTATGGGGTCGCCATCATAATGTATCACACCAGGAGCATTGCGATGAATATGCAGACGCTGACAACGGAACGACTTGATTTTTGAATTTTTATCAAGGGTTTTATTAAACATCTCTATACTTATCTGCGGAGCATCGAGCAGACTGAATGGCTCCATAATAATTATATCCATCAATCCATCGCTCATAGAAGCTTGCGGTGCAATATATGCATTATTACCATATTGCGATGCATTGGCGCACGAAATAAGGAATGCCTTATATCGAATAGTGCCATTTTCGTCTTGTATAGTATATGTCTCAGGCTCATACTTCAATCCCTCACGCAGAACATTTTCCACGTAAGTGATAGGTCCGCGCTTGCCTGCCTCAGCAAATTTCATACTCACAAAGGCATCAAACCCCATTCCGCAAGTGCAGAAGAAAGGAAAACCATTGATGATACCATAATCCAAATCACGCACATCGAAAGCATTAATAACCTCTATCGCCTTGCGCACATTAAGTGGCAACAACAGGTGGCGTGCCAACCCGTTGCCCGAACCACAAGGGATTATACCAAGTGCGGTATTGGAATGGACTATGGCGCGCGCCACTTCGTTGACGGTACCGTCACCTCCGACAGCCACTACCAGCTCTACTCCCTCGTCCTTTGCCTTTGAGGCTATCTCCGAAGCATGTCCTGCATATTGCGTTATGGCTATTTCATAGTCGAACTGCTCCTTGTCGAGATATTGGTCGATAAGTCCAGGTATGGCGGCCTTGTCCGACGTACCTGAAATTAGATTGATTATGAAAATTGCTTTCTTTTTCATGTCTGCTACAATAAAAATATATGGCAAAGTTAATAAATTTAAACCTATAGACTCATATTCTTTAATTAAAAATACCAAAAAGGCATATTTCTCTAAAAAAAAGAAAGATATTTACTTCTTTTTTATAACTTTGCACTTTAGAAATAAAAATTAGGTACTTTAGAAATAACAATTTAAGGTTTTATTACCTATTAAATAAATATAATGGGACAATTACAAGAAAGATACAAAAGCTATCGCGTGCCGCAGAAATTCATGGCGGAAGGCGTGTATCCTTATTTCCGTGAAATCACGAGTAAGCAAGGCACAGAAGTAGAAATGGCAGGTCATAAGGTTCTTATGTTTGGATCGAATGCCTATACAGGTCTAACTGGCGATCAGCGTATCATCGACGCAGCAAAGAATGCGCTTGATAAGTATGGCTCAGGTTGCGCAGGCAGCCGTTTTTTGAATGGAACACTCGACCTCCACGTTCAGCTCGAGAAGGAACTCGCCACTTATATTGGCAAGGACGAAACATTGTGTTTCTCTACTGGCTTCTTCGTAAACTCTGGAGTATTGGCAGTTGTTGTGGGTCGTGGCGACTATATCATCTGCGACGATCGCGACCACGCAAGTATCGTTGACGGCCGCCGCTTGTCGTTTGCACGTCAGTTGCACTATAAGCACAACGACATGGAAGACTTGGAGAACATTCTCAAGGGTCTGCCACACGAAGCCGTAAAGCTCATTGTTGTTGATGGCGTATTCTCTATGGAGGGCGACTTGGCCAACCTGCCTAAGATTGTTGAACTGAAACACAAGTACAACTGTTCTATCATGGTTGACGAGGCTCATGGTCTTGGTGTATTCGGTAAGGAAGGTCGCGGTGTATGCGATCACTTCGGACTAACCGACGAGGTTGACCTTATCATGGGTACATTCTCTAAGTCGATGGCATCTATCGGTGGTTTTATCGCCAGCGACAAGGACACTATCAACTATCTTCGTCACACGGTGCGCACATATATCTTCAGTGCATCAAACACCCCAGCAGCTACAGCTGCAGCATTGGAAGCCCTGCACATCATACAGAAAGAGCCAGAGCGCATTGAAAAACTTTGGAAGGTTACCAACTACGCACTGCGCAGATTTAAGGAAGAGGGATTTGAGATTGGCGAAACCGAAAGTCCTATCATCCCACTCTACGTGCACGATGTTGATAAGACATTTATGGTAACAAAACTCGCATTCGACAATGGCGTGTTCATTAATCCAGTTATTCCACCAGCTTGTGCACCTCAAGACACATTGGTGCGCTTCGCACTTATGGCTACACACACCGAAGAGCAGGTAGAACGTGGTGTGCAAATCCTGAAAAAGGTGTTCAAAGAATTAGGAATAATAAAATAATTTGAAAAAAAACGCGAAAAAGTTTGCAGGTATAAAAAAAAGTTCATACCTTTGCACTCGCAAATAAGGAACAACACTTATCAAGCAGTAATCTTCTAAAGATACTAAATGATAAACAAAGTGCTTGCAAGCTTTAAGCACGGGATGTAGTACAGTTGGTAGTATACTTGGTTTGGGACCAAGGGGTCGCAGGTTCGAATCCTGTCATCCCGACAAAAAGAGAAACTTCATTTTGAAGTTTCTCTTTTTTTGCTTTATACCCTAATACCACATAAATCGATATTAATCCTAAATAGATTATTGGTGGTCTTCATCCTAACACGCTCCTTTGAATTACAAGATATACAAATCTTACCAAAGATCAGAACTATTGCATAATACAATCAAAGCTACTCTAACTGTTTATGATTTTTACATTAATAGTTTTCACATATTTTTGAGCAAGCTATAGTGCCTTACCTACAAAAGGCATGTTGACTGACGTTTAAACACCGTAACATTTCATAGACATAATCAGTGGGCGCATCATTAGGCACATTCAACGTGAACACACGCAAGGCTACTGTTATAAAGCTATAAGCCCAAAAACCTCAAATAACACAAACATTACTTATTACACAAAAGAGCAGTTCGGAATTCCGAACTGCTCTTTTAAAGTTTTAGTGGTAGGGACGATCGGGCTCGAACCGATGACCTCTGCAATGTGACTGCAGCGCTCTAAACCAGCTGGGCTACGCCCCTTTGTTTTTTAACGGGAGCGAAGGTACACCTTTTTCTGCAACCAACAAAGACATTATACTATTTTAACGCATCTTTTTTTTGATGCTGTTTCTTTATATGTTTTGAGATAGCCAAATCGTCCTATATGTACTCTATAGAATAAGGGTCTCTTGCTTACACGTTCTTGAGAATATCAAGCAAATGATCCCAAACCATCTGTACGGTAGGTATGTGCAATCGCTCATCAGGAGTATGCACATCGCGCAATGTAGGACCAAACGACACCATGTCGAGCTGTGGGTAACGCTCTGAGAAGAGTCCACATTCCAAACCTGCATGTATGCCCTTTACGATTGGCTCCTTACCGAAGAGTTTCTTATACGATTCCACAACCACTTTGGTAAGCTTGCTATCTGGATTCATCTTCCATGCAGGATAGCCATCGCTCAATTTCACCTCAGCGCCAGCCAACTCAAATGTTGCCTTTACAGTATTGGTTTCGTTCTCAAGATTACTCATTACGTTTGAGCGCTGCGATGCCACTATGCTGATCTCTGTTTCAGAGGTTAGCACGCTTGCCACATTGTTTGATGTTTCTACCATCCATGCAAGAGCCTCGTCCTGACACATGGCAAACACTCCATTGTCAACAGCCTGCAATGCAAGTATCACTCTGCGACTGCACTCCTTTGGAAGAACTGTAGCCATATCGGTACTCTCCAAACGGAACTCCATAGCGGTGTCTGTAACATGATATTCTTCCTCTACACCCACTGTGAATACGTTCCAATCGGCACGTACTGTCTCCTTCATTGCCTCTGGCACTGCAAAAACGATAACGCCATCGCGTGGAATAGCATTATGCAGTTTTCCAGAGTTGAACGCTGCAAGGCGCACATTCATCTTGTCCTGTTCCTTATAGAGGAATCGACTAAGAATCTTTATTGCATTGGCACGCTTTTTATTGATATCATCACCAGAATGTCCACCCTTAAGACCCTTCACTGAAGCCTGCATAAAGAAATAGCCTTCAGGAGCCTGCTCGCGCTCGAAGTCAAACTTTGCATGCAGTGTCTTTCCACCTGCACATGAGATAAAAATCTGTCCCTCGTCCTCAGAATCGAGGTTAATAAGCATCTGTCCCTTCATGAAGCCAGCCTTCATTCCCATAGCACCGGTAAGACTTGTCTCTTCATCGCGTGTGAACACACACTCTATCGGACCATGCTCAATATCATCGCTTTCAAGAATTGCCAACTCAATGGCACAACCGATGCCATCGTCAGCACCAAGAGTAGTACCTTTTGCTGTAAGCCACTCGCCATCAACATAAGTCTGGATAGGATCGTTAAAGAAGTCGATGTCTACATCGACCAGTTTGTCGCAAACCATATCCATATGGCTCTGCAGACTCACCATTGGAGCATTCTCATGCCCCTTAGTGGCAGGCTTGCGTATTATCACGTTGCCCGTTTCGTCGACCTCTGTCTCAAAGCCATGCTTTGCACCGAAAGCCTTGAGATATTCTATCATACGCTCCTCATGCTTTGAGGGACGGGGAATTTTGTTGATTTCTGCAAACTGCTCAAACACACGAGCAGGTTTTAATTCGCAATTACTCATAGTTATTATGCTTTATATGTTTGTTAAAATTCTTTCATATATAATATGTGTAGTACAGCGCACAACTATCAAGCTCTAAAAATAAATAATTTATTTTGTACTTAGACCGATTTACACTACCTTTGCAAAAGATATGCTGTATGTTGGCTATTGAAACATGTACACCAGCATGCCTCTCGCCATAAGTGCACCAGCACTGAGCGGCACTATACTTACTGAAATACAAAGTTAAGCAAAAATGATAAAATTACTGCTTCTAACCCTGTTAATTATTGCTATTGCCATGCTATTGCTATCGGTGAAGCTGATACTGAAGCGTGGCGGCAAATTCTCGTCGCAGCATGTACACGACAATCCGGGCCTCCGCGCCAAAGGTATACACTGCGTGATGGATCAAGACCGCGAGGCTCGAGAGCGCAATGGTGCTTACTAAAAGTATCTATCAACGGGGGAATGAAACATAGACAACAAACAAAAAAGACATAAACAATGAACAAGAAAAACTTTTTCGGCACACTCGCCATTGCTGTATTGGCAATGACAGCCGTATCGTGCGACAAGTCGAAGACTACAGCCGACGAAAACCAGCCAGCAACCAAGACCGCACAAACCGAAACAAAGATTGCTTTTGTAGAAGTAGACAGCATCATGTCGCAGTATAAATTCTGCAAAGACTACTCTCTCATCCTACAGAAGAAAGGACAGAACATACAAAACACTCTTGCACAGAAGCAGCGTGCCCTCGAGAATGCAGCAGGCAACTTCCAACAGAAGCTGCAACAGAATGCTTACACTCGTGAACAGGCTGAGCAGATACAGATGTCGCTGCAGAAGCAGAATGCCGACCTTCAGGCTCTAAACCAGCGTCTGAGTTCTGAGTTCCAGGCAGAGACCGACCGCTACAACAAGGCATTGCGCGACTCGCTAAGCCATTTTCTCAATGTCTACAATAAAGACAAGAAATACAGCATGATTCTTAGCAAGGCTGGCGACAACATCCTTTATGCAGAAAAGTCGCACGACATCACCAACGAGGTTGTTGCCGGACTTAACAAGGCCTACAAGCCAATGGCTAACACCGTAAAGGAGGAGAAGAAGACAAAGTAACAATAACATAGCATACATTAAGCATGCTACTTCCAAGAGAGCCCATCCGTAAAACACGAATGGGCTCTCTTATTGTTTATGCCCTACCCTACACCATAAACAAAACAAGCATAAGAACAAAGCCACTTATATATTTTTGAATGAGATCCTAACGCTCGGAAGTGAGAATAAATTTATCTTCTCTCGCTTAAATGGATTTTTAAAACAAAAAATTTTGCTCTTCTTCCTTATTTATCGTACCTTTGCACAGAATAGACCTGCAACCAATATATAAGTGCACCACCATCGTGCCTGCAGAGCCATAACAATATAAACAAAGAATATAAAATGCCAGAAATATCAGTACGCGGACTCGAAATGCCTGAGTCGCCAATCAGAAAATTAGCACCATTGGCAGCTGCCGCCAAGAAACGCGGAGTCAAGGTGTATCACCTGAACATCGGACAGCCCGATCTGCCAACTCCGCAGGTAGGACTTGATGCGCTTAAGCATATCGACCGCAAAGTGCTTGAATATTCGCCATCGCAAGGCTATCTGTCGTATCGCGAAAAACTCACAGGCTACTACAAGCGTTTCAACATCGACGTCACCGCCGATGATATCATCATCACATCAGGCGGTTCAGAGGCTGTGTTGTTCGCCTTTATGTCATGCCTCAACCCTGGCGACGAGATTATTATTCCAGAGCCAGCCTATGCCAACTACATGGCATTCGCCATCTCTGCAGGTGCAAAGATACGCACCATAGCCACAACGATAGAAGAAGGCTTCTCACTGCCAAAGGTAGAAAAGTTTGAGGAGCTTATCAACGAGCACACACGCGCCATTCTTATTTGCAACCCCAACAACCCTACTGGCTATCTCTACACACGCCGCGAGATGAACCAGATACGCGACTTAGTAAAAAAATACGACCTCTACCTCTTCTCAGACGAGGTGTATCGCGAGTATATCTACACTGGTTCGCCTTACATCTCTGCATGCCATCTTGAAGGTATTGAACAGAATGTAATTCTCATCGACTCCGTATCAAAACGCTACAGCGAGTGTGGCATCCGCATCGGTGCCCTCATCACCAAGAATGCCGAAGTGCGCGCTGCCGTGATGAAACTATGCCAGGCACGCCTCTCACCTCCTCTGTTAGGACAAATTGTGGCTGAAGCATCGCTCGATGCACCTGAAGACTACTATCGCGATGTTTATGAGGAGTATGTTGAACGACGCAAATGCCTCATTGATGGGCTCAACCGCATTCCAGGAGTCTACTCTCCAATACCTATGGGAGCTTTCTACACTGTGGCAAAACTGCCTGTCGACGACTCTGAAAAATTCTGCCGCTGGTGTCTTGAAGAATTCAATGACAATGGCGAGACGGTGATGATGGCACCAGCAGAAGGTTTCTACACCACACCAGGAGTGGGACGCAACCAGGTGCGTATAGCCTATGTGCTGAAGAAAGACGATCTGGAGCGGGCGCTTGTAGTGCTACGCAAGGCTCTTGAGGCTTATCCCGGCAGAGTGATGGACAACGAATAACAAAACACAAGTGCATACACACTATAAAATCATAAAAACAACGTGAGGCTGGGAACACATCCTAGCCTCATTTTGTTTACTATAACAATAAAAGAAATGAATTTTCCTCTATATATAGCACGTAGAATTTACACCAATCAAGCCAACGACACACAGAAAGTGTCAAAACCTGCCATACGCATAGCCATGGCAGGAGTAGCAATAGGATTGGCAGTGATGATAATCAGCATTTGTGTGGTGCTTGGTTTCAAGCACACCATACGCGATAAGGTGGTGGGATTTGGCAGTCACATACAAGTGGCAGAATTCTACACTCTACAATCAGGAGCCTTAGGCAATCCTATTGCCATGCCCGACTCTATGATGCGTGTGCTCAAAAGCACCGATGGCGTGAGCCATGTGCAACGCTATGCCTACAAGCAAGGTATACTGAAAACTGACGACGACTTCCTTGGTGTAATGTTCAAAGGCGTCGGCCCAGAGTTCGACTCCACCTTCATTCACAACAATATGGTAGAAGGCAGCCTGCCACACTTTGCCGACAATGCCAACACCAACAACATTGTTATATCTAAATATATGGCAGACAAGCTAAAGGTGAAGGCTGGCAACCGACTTTTTGCCTACTTCATCGACAATAGTGGTGTGCGCACCCGACGCTTCACCATTGCCGGAGTCTACCAGACTAATCTCACACAATACGACAAAGCCACATGTTTTTGCGACCTATACACTGCCGTGAAGCTCAACGGATGGCAACCCGACCAAGTGTCGGGAGCAGAGATTAGCATCAACAACTTTGACGACATAGCACACACCGAAGACATTATAACAAATAAGGTGAACCGCACAGAAGACCAATACGGCAACACCTACTCAAGCAAAACCATACGACAGTTAAATCCACAAATATTCTCATGGCTCGATTTGCTCAACCTCAACGTATGGATAATACTCGCTATCATGACCATTGTAGCTGTGGTGACAATGGCAAGCGGACTGCTCATCATTATTCTTGAGCGCACCAACATGATAGGCATATTAAAAGCCCTTGGTGCACGCAACGCCACTGTAAGGCACACCTTTCTGTGGTTTGCAGTGTTTATCATAGGGCGCGGACTGCTCATTGGCAACATTCTCGGCCTGGGAATTGTAACATTGCAACACTACACCGGACTCATAAAGCTCAATCCTGCCACTTATTATGTAGACACCGTGCCAACAGAAATAAACTGGCTGTATGTGGCATTGCTCAACATTGCTACACTAATTATCTCTACAATAGTGATGATTGGTCCGAGCTATCTCGTGTCGCACATTCACCCAGCACGGTCTATGCGCTACGAATAGGTTGCTTTTTGTATACATATTAAAAATACTGCACAAAACTTTTGGCACTGTGCAAATAATCACGTATCTTTGCACAAAAATTTGAACTTTGTGCAATGGAGCAAATACCAAGTTTCAACTCATACATAGAGGAGAGTATAATAAAATATTGGGATCAGGATGCATTCACCGATTATAAAGGTGCAACTCTACAATATCATGATGTAGCCCGAAAGATAGAAAAGCTACATATACTATTCGAAAACAGCGGCGTGGTGAGAGGCGACAAAATAGCACTCTGTGGCCGCAACAGTAGCCACTGGGCAGTGGCTTTCCTCGCTACATTAACGTATGGTGCAGTGGCAGTGCCAGTGCAACATGAGTTTACAGCCGAACAGATACACAACATCGTGAACCACAGTGAGGCAAAGCTTCTGTTTGTGGGCGACGTAGTAGCAACAATCATCAATCCCGATAGCATGCCCGATTTGGAGGGCATAATATATTTACCCGACTTCTCCGTGAGTGTGACACGCTCCGAAAAGCTCACTTATGCCCGCGAGCATCTTAACGAAATCTACGGGCATAGATTTCCAAAATACTTCCGCAAGGAGCATGTGTGCTACTACAAAGAGCAATCGCCCGAAGAGTTGGCAATGATCAACTACACCAGCGGCACCACTGGGTTCTCAAAAGGAGTAATGCTGCCCTACAGAGCAATATGGGGCAACACCAACTTTGTGCTTAGAAACCTTGCACCGAATGTGAAGCCTGGAAGCAACCTGGTGAGCATCTTGCCAATGGCTCACATGTATGGCCTGGCAGTGGAGTTCCTTTTCGGATTCATCAACGGCTGCCACATCTACTTCCTTAACCGCCTGCCATCGCCATCGCTGATAGCTCAGGCTTTTGCTGAGGTTAAGCCACGACTGATAGTGGCAGTGCCTCTTGTGGTGGAGAAGATAATACGCCGTAAAGTGATTGCCAATTTGCAGACAAGCAAGATGAAGCTACTGATGAGCATGCCCGTAATCAGCCGCAAGATAAAACAGCACATCAAAGAGCAGATTATGGATGCTTTCGGTGGCAATGCCTACGAGATAATCGTTGGAGGCGCTCCACTCAATCAAGGCATAGAGGAATTTCTCAATAGTGTAGGCGTGCCAGTGACCATAGGCTACGGCACAACCGAGACAGCACCTTTAATAACATTTACCAACTATCCGAACTATCGTATGGGCTCTTGCGGCCCTGCTGTAGACTACATGGAAGTGAAGGTAAACAGTGCCGACCCACAGAACACACCTGGCGAATTGATGACACGTGGTATGAACGTAATGCTCGGCTACTATAAGAACGAAGAGGCTACACGCCAAGTGCTTGATGCCGACGGCTGGTTTCACACCGGCGACCTCGCTACAATGTCTGCCGACGGATATTTCTACATCAAGGGACGCATCAAGAATATGCTACTCGGTGCCAACGGACAGAATGTTTATCCCGAAGAGATAGAAGACAAACTCAACAACATGCCGCTTGTAGGCGAAAGCATCATCATCCAGCGTGGCAACAAGCTTATAGCGCTTGTGCACCCTGAGATAGAAGATAAAGAGTCGATGGACTTCAGCGACGACGACATAAAAGGAATAATGAACGAAAACCTAAAGCTTCTCAACAGCCAGATACCACCATTCTGCAAAATCGCTGCCATAGAGATACAGAATGAGGAGTTTCAAAAAACGGCAAAGAAAAGCATTAAAAGGTATCTTTACAAATAAAACCCAAAGAAATGGAAATACCCAGCTTTAACGCTTTGATAGAAAAGAGCATCATTCAGAATTGGGACAAGGATGCTCTCACCGACTTCAAAGGAGCCACACTGCAATATCACGACGTGGCACGTAAAATTGAGAAGCTACACATCATGTTCGAAAACAGCGGTGTGGAGAGGGGCGACAAGATTGCCCTGTGTGGCCGCAACAGCGCAAGCTGGGCGGTTGCTTTTCTCGCTACACTCACCTATGGCGCCGTGGCAGTGCCAATATTGCACGAGTTCACTGCCGATCAGATACACAACATTGTAAACCATAGCGAGGCAAAATTGTTGTTCGTAGGCGACTATGTGGCAACAATCATCGACCAGACCAAGATGCCACATCTTGAAGGCATCATATATATCCCCGACTACTCGCTTGTGGTGTCGCGCACAGAGAAACTTACCTATGCTCGCGAACACCTCAATGAGATGTTCGGACATAAATATCCCAAATATTTTCGCAAGGAACATGTGAGCTACTACAAGGAGCAGTCGCCTAACGAATTGGCTCTGATCAACTACACGAGTGGCACCACGGGCTTCTCTAAGGGTGTAATGATTCCTTACAGAGCGCTTTGGAGCAACTACGACTTTGCCATTAGCGTTTTAGGCAATATTATCGACAACAACGCTTCTATCATCAGTATTCTGCCGATGGCTCACATGTATGGCATGGCATTCGAGTTTCTCTTTGAATTCTTGTATGGCTGCCATGTGTTCTACCTGACCCGCGTGCCTAGTCCGGCAATTATCGCTGCTGCCTTTGCCGAAGTGAAGCCAGCTGTAATCATTGCTGTTCCTTTGGTTATAGAGAAGATTATTCGCAAGAAGGTGTTCCCAAAGATACAGAACAACCGCATGCGTGTGCTTCTCAACATGCCGATTGTAAACAAGAAGGTGAACCAGAAAATACGCGAGCAGGTGGTGAATGCCTTTGGTGGAAACTTCTACGAAATAATAATTGGTGGTGCAGCCTTCAACCAGGAGGTGGAGCAGTTCCTCAAGCGCATCCACTTCCCTTACACCGTTGGCTATGGCGCCACAGAGTGTGCTCCTATAATCTGCTATGCCGACCACAATGAGTTTGTGACTGGTTCGTGTGGCAAGCCAGTGGTTCACATGGAGGTGAAGATTGACAGTCCTGACCCAGCCAACGTGCCTGGAGAGATTCTTGCCCGCGGACTGAATGTTATGCTTGGCTACTACAAGAACGAGGAGGCTACAGCACAGACTCTCGATGCTGATGGTTGGTATCACACTGGCGATCTCGGACTCATGGATGCCGATGGCAATGTGTTCATCAAGGGTCGTTCTAAGAATATGCTGCTTGGTTCAAGCGGACAGAACATCTATCCTGAGGAGATTGAAGACAAGCTCAACTCTCTTAACATGGTTACGGAGAGCGTTGTTGTGCAGCGTGGAGACAAACTTGTAGGATTGGTTTATCCCGACTTCGACGAGGCTGCTACTATGCGCCTTAACGACGAAGATCTACAGAACATCATGGAGCAAAACCGCCAGGAGCTCAATGCGAGTCAACCACCTTACTGCCGCCTTGCAGCAATAGAGATAATGAAGGAGGAGTTCGAAAAGACTCCAAAGAAGAGTATCAAGAGATATCTATACAAATAACAGGGGATTGCATTAGACAACGTATAAACACAAAAAAGGCAAACAGTGATATGCTGTTTGCCTTTTTTGTGTTTATGTCTATTTGTTTTTTATCTTACCTATTTGGTATTGATCTTACCTATTTGCTCATAGTTTTTACCCAAATCGGTCATTATACATTATTGTGTTTTAATCGAGTATAGTAGTGGCTCTCACTCTTGATAGTGTTTCGGGAGTCATCTGCAAATAGCTTGCAATATGCGACAATTGTGCTCTCAGCACCACCTGTGGCATTAGCTTGCATATTTTCTTATAGCGGTCTTGTGCTGTTTCAAATCGCACAAGGTCGGCATGCACTTGCGATTGTATGAGGCTTTCCTCTAATATTTTGCGATAAAGAATCTGTATGTTTACATTATGCATTGCCACTCTCTCGAGTTCTGCTTTAGGTAGTGCATACACCACTGTTTGTTCGAGTGCTTCTACTTGCAGACTTGTTGGCTCTTCTTTAAAGAGACTCTCTATGCACATCACAATGGTGTGGTCGGCACCGATATGCTCGGTTACCTCCTTTCCATGCTTATAGTAAAACTGGCGCAGAAGTCCCTTTTCGATATACAGGAATTGTCGGCACACTTCGCCTTCCTTCAATACGAGTTCTCCCTTGGCGTATTTTATTGGCACGAGTATACTTTCTAACACATCAAGTTCTTCATGCGTCATTGTACTATACTTTCTTGCCAGTTCGCGAGCAATATCGCGTCTGTTGCTACTGACAATAGCTTTCATAATATACCTTCCTTTCTTTTTACGCTTTCTCTTTATTTTATTAGTCGAGTTTAAGCACTGCGAGGAACGCCTTTTGTGGCACCTCTACATTGCCAATCTGCTTCATACGTTTCTTACCCTTCTTCTGCTTTTCGAGTAGTTTTCGCTTACGGCTCACATCGCCACCATAGCACTTTGCTGTTACATCTTTTCGGACACACTTTATTGTTTCGCGTGCCACGATTTTTGCTCCGATTGCTGCCTGTATGGCTATGTCGAACTGTTGTCGTGGGATAAGGTCTTTGAGTTTTTCGCACATTTTTCTGCCCATGGTCACTGCATTGTCTTGATGAGTGAGTGCGGAGAGTGCGTCCACTGGCTCTCCGTTGAGCAGTATGTCAAGTTTTGCCAATCGTGATGGTCGGAATCCATCGAGATGATAGTCGAATGATGCGTAGCCTTTGCTTATCGACTTTAGTTTGTCGTAGAAGTCGATAACTATCTCTCCCAATGGCAGCATAAAATGCAGCTCTACACGGTTGCCACTGACATATTCCTGGTTTATGAGTTCTCCACGCTTATCAAGACACAGTGTCATTATTGGTCCGATGAAGTTGGTGGTTGTGATGATGGTGGAGCGTATGTATGGCTCTTCAATATGGTCGATGAGTGTCTGCTCGGGGAGTCCTGATGGGTTGTGCACTTCCTTCACTCCTCCGTGCTTGTCGTAGACCATATATGATACGTTTGGCACGGTTGTGATTACGTCCATATTGAATTCTCGGTCGAGTCGTTCCTGCACTATCTCCATGTGTAGTAGTCCGAGAAATCCGCACCGGAATCCGAATCCCAATGCTACGGACGACTCTGGCGAGAATGTTAGCGATGCATCGTTGAGCTGTAGTTTTTCGAGCGATGCTCTCAGGTTTTCATATTCGCTTGGGTCTATTGGGTACACTCCGGCAAACACCATTGGCTTCACTTCTTGAAATCCTGCAATAGCTTTTTCGCATGGTTGGCTGATGTGTGTTATGGTGTCGCCCACCTTTACTTCGGTAGCGTCTTTTATTCCGGATATGATATATCCCACTTCGCCTGTTCCGAGCATATCTCTTGGCACCATGTCCATCTTCAGCACTCCCACCTCGTCGGCTACATATTCCATGCCGGTGTTGAAGAATTTCACTTTATCGCCTTTGCGTATTTGTCCGTTTTCAATTTTGAAATATGCTATGATGCCTCTGAACGAGTTGAACACCGAGTCGAAGATAAGTGCTTGCAGTGGTGCTTTGGGATTGCCCACTGGGTGTGGCACCCTCTCGACGATTGCTTGTAGCACTTGGTCGATGCCTTCTCCTGTTTTTCCTGATGCTCTTAGTATGTCTTCGTGCTTGCATCCTATGAGTTCGACGATTTCGTCTTCTACCTCTTCTGGCATTGCGCTTGGCATATCGATCTTGTTGATTACTGGTATAATCTCAAGGTCGTGTTCTATGGCCATATACAGATTTGATATAGTTTGTGCCTGCACTCCCTGTGTAGCATCTACTATGAGCAATGCTCCTTCGCATGCAGCTATGCTTCTTGACACCTCGTATGAGAAGTCGACGTGTCCTGGTGTGTCAATAAGGTTGAGAATATAGTTTTGGCCTTCATACTGGTATTCCATCTGAATGGCGTGGCTTTTTATTGTTATTCCACGTTCACGTTCCAGATCCATATTGTCGAGCATCTGGCCTTCAGTTATCTTGATTGTTTGCGTACGCTCCAACAGTCGGTCGGCAAGAGTCGACTTACCATGGTCGATGTGGGCAATAATACAGAAATTCCTTATATTATCCATTGATATATATCATTTTATATGCAAAGGTAATGCAAAAATCTGAAAAACTGACATATAAGGTATAAAAAAAGAGACTATGGTTTTTATGCCATAGTCTCTTGCTATAATGTGTGCTTTATGCGTGTTGCTTATTCAGCGCGGAAGTGAGGCAGGTCTTCCTTGATGAAGTTCATTATGTATGCATGCTCTCCAATGACGTTGCTCTGCGCCATGTTCACAAATACGTGGGCGCTCTTGGCGAAGAGTTCAGCTGATCGTGTGGCATCTTCGAGAATGAGTAGCGACATAACGATTTCTGCTGTCATGTTGTAGAGTCGACGTGCGAGGAAGTCGTGCATTTCCTGGTCTTGTGCTTCCTTCACATAGTTGAGTGCCTGCTCGTAGAGTTTCACCATTTCCACAACGCGAGCCTTCAGTGGCTTCAGCTCGTCGGCCACTTCCTTCTCGAGCATTTCGTTGATGATGCCGAGGTATGTGCCGTTGGTAATGTAGCGTATTGCTGCCACCACCTGTAGCTGTGTGGTTCCTTCGTAGATAGAGAAGATGCGTGCATCGCGATAGAGTCGCTGACACTTATACTCCATGATAAATCCTGATCCGCCATGCACCTGTATGGCGTCGTAGGTGTTTTGGTTGGCATATTCGGAGTTGATGCCTTTTGCCAATGGAGTGAATGCATCTGCCAGTCGTGAGTATTTTTTGAGTTCCTGTCGCTCTTCTGCTGTGAGCTTACGCTCACGCTGTATGTCTTCTAGTGCTTTGTAGATGTCGACATAGCGTGCTGTCTGATAGAGTATGGAGCGTCCTGCATCGAGCTTTGCCTTGATGCGTGCCACCATGTCGTATACAGCGGGGAACTTAATGATTTCTGTGTCGAACTGCTTGCGTTCCTTGGCATATGCAAGTGCTTCGTTGTAGGCTGCCTGGCTAACGCCCACCGATTGTGCTGCGATGCCCAAACGTGCGCCATTCATGAGTGCCATGACATACTTGATGAGTCCCATGCGTGTGCTTCCGCACAGCTCTGCTTTTGCGTTTTTATAGACGAGCTCGCATGTTGGCGATCCGTGTATTCCGAGCTTGTTCTCGATGTGTCGCACTGTCACTCCGCCCTCACGCTTGTCGTAGATGAACATTGAGAGTCCGCGTCCGTCGCGTGTTCCTTCTTCAGAGCGTGCAAGCACAAGGTGTATGTCGGAGTCGCCGTTGGTGATGAATCGCTTCACGCCGTTGAGTCGCCATGTGCCGTCGGCATCCTGTGTAGCCTTGAGCATTACGCGCTGCAGGTCGGATCCGGCATCGGGCTCTGTAAGGTCCATCGACATTGTTTCTCCGGCGCATACTCGTGGAATATATTTCTGTCGTTGTTCTTCCGAACCGAACTCATATAGAGTTTCGATGCAGTCTTGTAGCGACCAGATATTCTGAAATCCGGCATCGGCACATGATACTATCTCTGAAGCCATTGAATATGGTGTGATAGGCATGTTGAGTCCGTTGTAGCGTCGTGGCATTGAGATGCCCCAGAGTCCTGCCTTGCGTGTAGCGTCGAGGTTTTCGTATGTCTTCGATGCATAGTGCATGCGTCCGTCTACGAGGTGTGGTCCTTCGAGGTCTACCTCCTCTGAGTTTGGCTCAATGATGTTTGCTGATATGTCGCCTGTGATTTCAAGCACGCGCTTGTAGTTTTCGATGGCATCCTCAAAGTCTACTGGTGCATCCTCAAACTTGTCTTTGTCGGCGAAGTTGCGCTCTTTGAGTTCAACGACGCGCTTCATTTCCGGGTGATTCAAATAGAAATCGTACTCCGGGTGGTCTGTATAGTAATTGGCCATTTTATTTATTGTTCTGCTTGTAATACTTGATGAGTTTTGGCAACACTTCTTCCACAGTGCCGTTGATGATGTAGTCGGCAATCTTGTTGATTGGAGCTTCTGGGTCGCTGTTTACAGATATGATGATGCCTGAGTCTTGCATTCCTGCGATGTGCTGTATCTGTCCGGAGATGCCGCATGCGATATATACCTTAGGGTGCACTGTTACGCCTGTCTGACCGATCTGTCGGTCGTGGTCGCACCATCCGGCATCTACGGCTGCACGGCTTGCTCCCACCTCGCCATGTAGTTCTTTAGCAAGTTGGAATAGCATGTCGAAGTTTTCCTTGCTTCCCACGCCATATCCGCCTGCCACTACTATTGGTGCACCTTTAAGGTTGTGCTTTGCAGCCTCTACATGTCGGTCGAGCACCTTCACTACGAAGTCGGCGGTAGGCACATATTTTGCCACGTCTTTATACTCCACTTCGCCCTTTGCCTGTCCGTCGTAGATAGCCTTTTGCATTACGCCGCTACGCACTGTAGCCATCTGTGGGCGATGGTCGGGATTGACGATTGTTGCCACGATATTGCCACCAAAAGCTGGGCGTATCTGATAGAGCAGGTTGTCGTAGTGAGTTCCTGTCTTCTTGTCGTCGTAGTCGCCGATTTCGAGTTCTGTGCAGTCGGCGGTGAGTCCGCTTGTGAGCGACGACGACACTCGTGGTCCGAGGTCGCGGCCAATTACAGTTGCACCCATGAGTGCTATCTGTGGTTTTTCTTCCTTAAACAGATTTACGAGTATGTCGGTGTGTGGTGCAGAAGTGTATGGGAACAGTCCTTCGGCATCGAACACGAATAGCTTGTCGACGCCATAAGGCAGTATCTGCTCTTCTACCTTGCCTTTGATGCCTGTACCTGCCACGATGGCGTTGAGGTCGACACCCAATTGGTTGGCGAGTTTGCGACCCTTGGTGAGAAGTTCTTGCGACACTTCCTGAACCTGAGTGCCTTCTATCTCGCAATATACAAATACGTTGTTCATTATTTTATGATTTTTGATTTTTAGATAAGATAGGCTGCGCCTCAGCAATTAAAGCAAGCTTTATTGCCTTCGGCTTGCACTATCTTTGAATTTTGAATTTTGAGTTGTTGCCTTCGGCAATTTTGAGTTATTCAATTTTGATTTTGAATTCGCAGCTCAGAAACGCCAACAGCGATAATTCGAAACTGAATAATTCACAATCGCAGGCGAAGCCAAGAATAATTCAAAAATCAAAACTCAAAACTCATTTTATCCAATAATCTTTTCGTCCAACAATTCCTTTATCAATCCCTCGATATCGGCATCGCTACCGTTAAGGGTCTTGCTTTCCTTTGCCTGGAACACGATGTTCTTCACGGCTTTCACCTTTGTAGGCGAGCCGCTAAGACCACACTGCTGTGGGTCGCCATCGACATCGGCCACTGTCCACTGGTTGAGTGTGAGATATGGTCGCTCCTCGTAGAGATAGTTGTATTTGTCGTCGGCGGTGCGCTCCATAGGTGCTGTTGCACGCTTGTATTTCATCACGAGCTTGGCATTAGCTGGTCGGCATGGTGCTGCGCTGCCGGTAACGGTCACTACGAGTGGCATTGGTGCTTCTACCGTCTCCACACCGCCATCGATATGTCGGCGGATGGTGAGCTTGCCCTCTTGGCAGTTGATTATTTCCTCAGCGTATGTCACCTGCGATAGTCCAAGCTTCTGTGCCACCTGCGGACCCACCTGGGCTGTGTCGCCGTCGATAGCCTGTCGGCCGCCGATAACAACGTCTACATCTCCTATCTTCTGGATGGCTGTGGCAAGAGCATAAGAAGTGGCAAGGGTATCGGCACCAGCAAACAGACGGTCGGTGAGCAACCAGCCAGTGTCGGCTCCGCGATACAAGCCCTGGCGTATCACCTCAGCTGCACGTGGAGGACCCATTGTCAATATTCCTACAGTAGAACCAGGGTTCTGCTCCTTCAGACGCAGAGCCTGCTCTAATGCGTTCAAATCTTCGGGGTTGAAGATGGCCGGCAGGGCAGCACGATTGACTGTGCCTTCGGCGGTCATCGCATCCTTACCGACGTTTCGTGTGTCGGGTACTTGCTTGGCAAGTACAACAATTTTCAAACTCATATAATATAAATTATTGTGAAATTTCAACTTGCAAAAGTAATAACTTTATGTTATGTTGCCAAATATAAATTTACAAAAATGCACATTACGAGGCAATTTGTGCACGTTTGTTGCACAAATTCATTGTTTTGTGCAACAAAATCTATCCAATAATGCTTCATTGTGAATGGCCCTGCACCCTCGAATGGACTGAGATGTGGCACGCTTGACCCATGCTAACAAATTGTGTGTGGGCAAACATTTTTTTGCACATAATGAAATGTTTTTCAGTTATTATCAGTACCTTTGCATCACAAATTTTCAAGAAGAAAACATAACATCTTATTTTTATGGGAGGCATTTTCGGCACCATTTCCAAGAAAAGCTGCGTAGCAGACGTTTTCTACGGCACAGATTACAATTCTCATCTCGGAACGCGTCGCGGTGGTATGGCGATGTACGGCAAAGAGAAGGGGTTTGTACGTTCCATCCACAACTTAGAGAGTTCTTATTTCCGCACCAAGTTCGAGCCTACGCTCAACAAATTCGAAGACTGCACTGCAGGCATAGGCGTCATCAGCGACACCGATGCGCAGCCTATCGTCATCAATTCGCACTTAGGGCGGTTTGCCATTTGCACCGTGGCGAAAATCGCAAACATCAATGAACTCACAGAGCAACTGCTCGAAAAGAACATGCACTTTGCCGAACTCTCGCAGGGAGCCACCAATCAGACAGAGCTTGTGTCACTGCTGCTCATTCAGGGCAAGTCATTCCGCGAAGGCATAGAAAATGTGTATCGTCATGTGAAGGGTTCGTGTACAATGATTATTCTTACTGAGCACTCTCTGATTTGTGCCCGCGATGCTTGGGGGCGCACACCTATTATAATAGGTAAGAAGGAGGGTGCGATGGCAGCCTCAAGCGAGTCATCGGCATTTCCCAACCTCGACTATGATGAATGCTACAACGTTGGACCTGGCGAGATTGTGGAGCTCACTGCCGATGGCATGACTCAGCTACGTCCTGCTGGCAAGAAGATGCAGGTATGCTCTTTCCTTTGGGTTTACTATGGATTCCCAACTTCATCGTATGAGGGTCGCAATGTAGAAAAGGCGCGTTTCGACAATGGCTTCAACATGGCTAAGACCGACGATGTGGAGGTAGACTGTTGCTCTGGTATTCCCGATTCAGGCACGGGCATGGCAATGGGATATGCAGCCGGAAAGGGTGTGCCCTACCAGCGTTGCATTGCCAAATACACTCCTACATGGCCTCGCTCATTTACTCCATCCAACCAGACAATGCGCTCGCTGGTGGCAAAGATGAAGCTCATACCCAACAAGGCGATGCTCGAAGGCAAGCGTGTACTCTTCTGCGACGACTCTATAGTGCGTGGCACACAGCTGCGCGACAATGTAAAGGTATTGTCGGAGAAGGCTGGTCTAAAGGAGTGCCACATGCGAATAGCCTGCCCGCCATTGGTTTATGGATGCCCGTTCATCGGCTTCACATCATCAAAGAGCGACATGGAGCTTATCACCCGCCGCGTGATAGAGAAGTTTGAGGGCGATGCCAATAAGGATCTCGACAAATATGCCACCACCGACTCGCCACAATACAAGCGCATGGTGGAAGAAATACGCAGCCAGTTGGGTCTTACATCACTGAAGTTCAACACCATCGAGCAGCTCATCGAAGCCATCGGATTGCCTAAGTGCCAAGTATGCACCCACTGTTTCGACGGCTCAAGCCAATATACTCTTGAAGAACAGGCCGACGAATAAGATTACATAAAATCAATAACAACACGAAAGAAAAATCCGTTTCGCCACAGCATAGCGATACGGATTTTTTTTTGCTCATGATATCAACAATCACAAACAATGAAAAAGAAAGAATTATGCTATTTACTTATAGTTGCTGTACTTGGCATCTCTCTACTGCTGGATTTCGCCACAGAAGTGTTCAGCATCAGTTTGGGCAGCTTTAACTGGATGGCAGGTTGGGTGTCGTCGCCAATAGCCCTTGCCATTGGTTTTGCCTTTGCGCTACTGCTTGGCAAGGCGTTTCCCAACTTCAATAAGACTATGTCGAAGAAACTACTACAATACTCTGTAATCGGACTTGGGTTTGGTATGAACGTAGACAAGGCACTCGCATCGGGCGCCGAAGGCATGGTGTTCACTATTGCCAGCGTGTTCGGCACATTGGCTCTTGGATGGTTGCTGGGCAGAAAACTGCTTGGTGTTGACACCCATACAAGCTATCTTATCTCTTCAGGCACTGCCATCTGTGGTGGTTCGGCAATAGCGGCTGTAGGCCCCATTATTCGTGCCAAGGCAGAAAGCATGTCGGTGGCACTAGGTGTGGTATTTGTGCTCAACGGCATTGCTCTGTTCCTCTTCCCTATCATCGGCGATGCCTTGGGCATGACAATGAAGCAGTTTGGCATGTGGGCAGCAATAGCCATTCATGACACTTCGTCGGTGGTCGGTGCTGGTGCGGCTTACGACCAGATGCACCCAGAGATGGTGGCATCTCAGGGTGTTAGCGCTCTTGAAGTGGCTACTACTATCAAGCTTACGCGTGCGTTATGGATTGTGGTGCTTGCGCTTGCAACGCCGCTATTCTTCCGCAAGTCTCTTGCCACTACTGATGGGGGCACAAAGCCTTGGTATGCTTGCGTACCTCGCTTCATTATTTGGTTTGTAGTAGCCATATTGTTCAACACCTACGTTTTGGGCAATGAATCGCTCGTCGGCAACACGGCAGCAAGCGTAGGCACACAGTTCAGCAGTGCCGTTGGCAAGCTTGCAAAAAATCTCATCACACTATCGCTATTCTTCATCGGAGCATCGCTCACACGCGATACATTGCGCCATGTAGGTTTGAAACCGCTTGTACAGGGTGTAATGCTTTGGATAAGCATTAGCATCATAAGTATTGCTTATATATTCTGGATTTAAATTATACTATATATTATACTAAAAAAGCAGCGGAGCACAAATGCTTCGCTGCTTTTTTAGTATAATATATGTTCCGAATATTAATCTTGATAGTACACTCGCTTCACACGATTACTGATGCCTGTGAGCACTTCGTATGGTATGGTGTCGATGGCATCGGAGAGCACGCTAACTGGCAACTGCTCGCCGAATATTATCACCGAGTCGCCTTCTTTGCAGTCGATGTCGGTAACGTCGATCATTGCCACATCCATGCATATATTGCCCACATACTCTGCCTTCTTGCCGTTCACAAGGCAATAGCCGTGTCGGTTGCCAAGGTGTCGGTTTAGTCCGTCGGCATAGCCTATTGGGATGGCAGCTATGCGCGAGTTGCGTGTCAGCGTGCCACGACGGCTGTAGCCCACGGTTTCGCCGGCAGGGATGTCGTGTATTTGCAGAATAGTGGTTTTCAGTGTGGTGACATTGTTTATCATCGAGTTGTCGCGCGAGTTGTAGCCATACAGTCCAAGTCCGAGTCGGCACATGTCGAGCTGACGGTCGGGGAAGTGCTCTATACCTGCCGAGTTGTCGATGTGGCGCAATATCTTGTGTGGGAATGCTGCGCATAGCTCTTTGCTACCCTTATCGAACAGTTCGAACTGATGTGCAGAGAACTCGTCGAAGTTGTCGCTGTCGCTGCCCACGAAGTGTGAGAACACAGAGCGTGGTATAAGTGCCGATTGACGGTGCAGGCGGTCGATAAGTTCAGGCATATCGTGTATGGGGTCGAATCCCAGGCGGTGCATTCCTGTGTCGAGCTTTATGTGCACGGGGAAGTTGCTTATGCCCTCCTTCTGTGCTTCGCGCACGAGTGCATCGAGCAGTCGGAAGGAGTACACCTCTGGTTCCAGGTCGTAATCGAACATTGTCTTGAATGCCGACATCTCAGGATTCATTATCATGATATTGGCTGTGATGCCATTCTTGCGCAATGTCACGCCCTCGTCTGCCACTGCCACTGCCAGATAGTCTACATGGTGGTCTTGCAGTGTTTTTGCTATCTCCACGGCACCGGCACCATAGGCATCGGCTTTTATCATGCACACGAGTTTGGTGTCTTTGTGCATGAATGAGCGATAGTGGTTTAGGTTTTTCACCACATTCGAGAGGTTCACCTCGAGAATTGTTTCGTGCACCTTCTGCACAAGCAGTTCGGTGATATTGTCGAATCCGAAGCGGCGGGCGCCCTTTATGAGTATCACCTCATCGCGCAGCGACTGGAACACGGCACTGTGAATGAATGATGTTACGTCGTGGAAAAAGAATTTTTCCTTTACCTTTATCAAGTCGGCATGTGCCATTATCTGTGGTCCGATGCCTATGATTTTGTCCACACCGCGTTGCACGGATAGTCGCGACACCTCGCCGTAAAGCACATCGAGCGGCTCGCCCGTTTGATATATATCGCTGATTATGAGGGTGCGCTTGCGGCCCTTATGGTCGGGACGTCGGCTCATGAAGTCGAGAGCAATGTCGAGCGAGTTGACATCGGAGTTGTAGGAGTCGTTGATTAGCGTGCAGCCATGCTGTCCCTGCTTCACTTCGAGCCGCATTGCCACTGGTTCGAGAGCCTCCATTCGCTGCGCCAAATGCTCGGGGCTCAACCCTAAGTGCAGAGCCACCACCGCCACAGTGGCAGAATTGCGCACCGACGCCTCGTCGATGAATGGCAGGCTATAGACACCCTCCTGGCCGTTATATATATAATGTATGGTTGATGTGAGAGCGTTCTTGTCGACTGCCTTTATGTAGAATGGAGCGGTGGCATCCGTCATCGACCACGCAAGGTTCAGCCCCTTATATCCGCTTTGGCTCACCTCCTGGTGCACCAGTTCGTCGTCTTTGCAATAGACAATGGTCTTGGCATTGTGCATCAGGAGCAACTTTTCGCGACACTTCTGCTGTAGCGAACTGAAATTTCGCTGATGGGCATCGCCGATGAATGTCAGCACAGCAATGGTGGGCTGGATGATACCCTGCAGGGCTTGCATCTCGCCGGGCTCGCTGATGCCCGCCTCGAACACCCCCACGCGGCTCTGCTCGTTGAGCAGCCATACAGAGAGCGGCACGCCTATCTGCGAGTTGTAGCTTCGTGGCGAGCGTGTCACCGCCATTTCGGGCGAGAGCAACTGATAGAGCCACTCCTTAACGATGGTCTTGCCGTTGCTACCTGTTATGCCCACTATTGGTATGTTGTATTCGTCGCGGTGGCGCTCAGCCAAGCGCTGCAATGCCACCAGCGTGTTCTCCACCTTCAGGAAGTTGGCATCGGCATAGGAAGTGGCATAATCGTGCGGCACATCCTCCACCACAAAATTGCGCACCCCACGCCGATAGAGGTCGGCAATGTAGCGGTGTCCGTCGTTGCGTTGCGACTTGAGTGCAAAAAACAATGTTTCTTCGGCGAAGCACAGCGATCGGCTGTCGGTGAGCAGGAAGCCGATGTTGGCATCAGCATTGCCAAAGCGATGTGCTCCGATGAGGGTTGTAACTTTCTCTATAGTATAAGTCATTTTTTTGGAAAATGTTTTATGGGTGCAAACTTACTTATTTTCTATCAGATAACGGCAATGCTTTTTCGATTTTTTCCATTTTTTTGTTTCACAAAAAAAATCGGGTGTCTCTCGACATCCGATTTTAAAACAAACTACTTAAAAACTAATTTACTAAAACAAATCAAATCAAGCAACCGCCTTTAGCGGCGATTGTCTTTATCCAATTGCAAAGATAATAACATTATTTATTTCTGCAAGCATTTTTTACAAAAATATTACACAAACAGTAAAACAACATGCATTTAGTCAGAAATTACTGCATTTTGAAAGAAAAATGATAATAAAGAAATATAAAAAGGGGAAGAGAAAACACCCTTAACGTACCTACACATAACATTATGCATGGCAAAAACTTATGCACCACAACTTTCATTATATCATCACTACATGGTCAAAAACGAACAATTTGTCATACAAAATGCCACAGATGCGATTTGTTGTTATTTTTTAACCCAAAAATATTTGGAATATAAAACAATATTCTCTAAATTTGCTTCAACTAAACTAAAAACCACACTTGTAGCCATGAAACGAATTATTACCACCATAATAATACTATTTTGCTATATTGGTATGTCAGCACAGACATATCAAAAGCAGACATGTATAAGGTTTCGTGTGGCATCAAGCAGCATAGAACTTGGCTATGCCGACAACGACTCGTGTATGAAGGAAGTTATCGACTTCATAGCTCAAGTGCAGAGCAATCCTGACATGCAACTCATGGCGGTGACATTCCATGGTTCGGCGTCGCCCGAAGGTTCACAGCAACTAAACAAGCGGCTCACAGCCAATCGTCGTGCCAACATGGAGCGATACATACGGCAACATGTAAGTCTGCCCGATAGTGTGGTGTTCAAGTGTGCCGATGCAGATGTGTGGCAACGCCTGGCACTATATGTAGAGCAATCGGACATGCCACGCAAGAACGAGGTGCTACACCAAATCAATGCCACTCCTGAATATACCTACCAGCGGGGCGCACTCACCGACAGCCGCATGAAGCGACTCATGGATATGAACTACGGACGCACATGGCAATATATGCTACACCACTTCTTCCCTGCCCTGCGCAATGCCACCATTACAATGACATATGCCGAACAAAGGGCAAGCACACAGCTCGCTACCGATAGGCAACAAACGACCGAGGCTATACTTCAGGCAACAACAGACACCATAGACCAGCCCGAACAACAAGAGACACTCAGCAGGCAGCAACAGGCATCGACCAAAGCTTTTGACGCAGACACCGAACGGCTCACTAACAACACTGGCACCAAGCACCGGGTGCCTTGGGCACTGAAGACGAATATGCTCTACGATGCATTGTTGGTGCCAAACATTGGCATTGAGGTGGCACTGGCAAAGCATTGGTCGGTGAGTGCCGACTGGATGTATGCTTGGTGGTCTGCCGATAGCAAACATCGCTTCTGGCGCATCTATGGCGGTGGACTGACAGTACGCCGATGGCTGGGAAGGGCGTCTGAGAAACGAGTTCTGCAAGGGCATCACATCGGAATTAATGCGCAGCTGTTCACCTACGACTTTGAGTTTGGCGGAACGGGATATATGGCTGGCGAACCTGGTGGAACGTTATGGAACCGACTAAACTATTCTTATGGTGCGGAATATGGATATTCGATGCCGATAGCCAGACGACTGAACATCGACTTGAGTATTGCTGCTGGATATATGGGCGGCCGATACTATAAATACACACCACTCGACGGCCACTATGTGTGGCAATCTACTACCAACCGCAACTGGTGGGGACCGACAAAGCTTGAGGTGTCGCTGGTGTGGATGCTATAGCAGAAATGCCTTTGGCTAATACAATAACTCTAAACTACTACAATGCAACAGCTTTAGGCTACTACAATACAACAACAAAATTAAAGCAAAAGACGACATGACTAAGGACCAACACATATACGGACTTAAAGCGCTGGCAATGGCAATCGCTTCGACTGTCATTGCAGTGTTGTCGTCTTGCGACCACAAAGAATTGTGCTTCAACCACGATGAACATGCCTTCAGATGCCAGTTGCAAGTGGTGCCCACCTATCAGCAGGAATGGGAGCTATGCAGCGCCGAGGGCTTCAACTGGAGCGATTATGCCTACTGGCAGCAATCATTCGGCATGTATTACGACGACCTACGACCACTGATACCAAGCGGACTGCGCATTCACGACTTCTGCACCGATGGTCCCAACGACATGATAAACATTGAGCCTATGGGCGAAACAATAAGGCTGCGTCCTGGAAGGCACCAACTCCTGTTCTACAACAACGACACCGAATACATCGTGTTCGACGATATGTACTCGTGTGCATCGGCAAAAGCCACCACACGCACTCGCACACGAACTTCCTATAAAGGCAACCCCTTCTATAGCGGTAGTAGCGAACCTACGGTGAACATGCCCGACATGCTATATGGCAACTACAACAGCAACTATACGGCAGAACACACAGAGGCACCCACAGAGATGACAATAACGATGCACCCCTTGGTGTTTAAATATCTTGTGCGCTACGAGTTTAGCAAGGGGCAGGAATATGTAGCGCTGGCACGAGGGGCGCTATCTGGAATGGCGGCAGCGGTATATCTGCTGGGTGCAGGCACCGCAGCAGAGGCATCGACCCTGCTCTACGATTGCAGCATGATGGCATGGGGAGCACAGGCTTTGGTGACATCGTTTGGCGTGCCCGACTATCCAAGTCCATTCTACACATCCACCCGAACACCACGCAGTCATGCACTCAACCTGGAGGTACGACTAAAGAACGGACTGATACGCACATTCAACTTCGATGTGAGCGACCAGATAAACAAGCAGCCACAAGGCGGAGTGATAGTGGTTAGCGGCATAGAGATATCCGACGAAGACGGCAACCAAAGCGGTTCGGGTTTCGATGTGGCTGTCGATGGATGGGGTGAATTCGAAGATGTGGCGCTGACACTGAAATAAGGGTCATCATAAAATGGAGTGATTACACAGAAATAAGACTAAGAATGAAATTTAACAATAGAATAATGCTAATGAGAGAACTAAAAAAGAAATAACTAATAATTTTAAAACTTAAAACTATGAAAAAGTCATTTTTGTTTACCTTAGCTGCAACTGCAGCGCTGTTTGTATCTTGCAGCAACGACGAAACAGTGGAAGTGGCAAAGAGCCACAACGCCATCGAGTTCAAGGGGTTCGTAAATCACAGCACACGTGCCACCGACCTAACGGCAGCCAATCTTGAGGGCTTCAAGATTTGGGGCATCATGAAGAAGGATGGAAACATCGGTAAGCCGTTCCTTGCCAAGAACATCGCCAAGCAGGCCGGCGTATGGACCTACTCTCCACCAGTGTATTGGGAAACGGGCTATACATATAGCTTTACGGCGCTTGCACCCAACGATGCCAACTACACCTACGAAGCACCCGAAGACTATCAGCAGTGGGGCAAAATGAGCTACGACAACACCCAGATGAAAGACCTTATGTTTGCTGCCAACGACTTTGGTGAGATAACGGCTGGCGCATGCCCCGTTCCGGTGAACCTCACATTCAACCACATATTGTCGCGAGCACGCTTTAAATTCACCAACGGCATGAACGATGGCTCTATAGTGAAGGTTACCGACATCAAGATAACCAATGCTCCAACAAAGGGTGTGTGCACGCTCGCCGCTTCACTTGGCGACATCAGCTGGACGACTACCGACCCCGCACTGCTCGACTTCGGCAACATCACCTACCAGGTGTCGGAGATATGCGGAATGACAAGCCACAAATATATGCTTCCGTCAACACAATCCTATCAGGTGACGTTCAAGGTAACACGCCAACACAACGGAGTGACCGACGTCTACAACCACACCATCACAATGTCGCCAGTCACAATGCAGCCAGGCAAGAGCTATCAGTTTGCAGCCGAACTCAATGCCGCAAATATCAACCCTAACGAAGAACTCTGCGAAATTAAATTCGATATAAGCGTGAACGGATGGGAAAACTATAATGACGAAACGCTATTATAAGTTTTAAGTTTTGAATTTTGAGTTTTGAGTTTTTCAGTTATGAATTTCAAAACTCAAAATTCAAAACTCAAAATAGCAGCTCCGCTGCATCTCAAATCTCAGAATAATGAAGACAGAAAAAATTGCTGCTGCACTTCTGTCGTTGTTGCTCATTTCGTGCAGCAGCGACGACACACTCTACGACACACCACAATATGTGTCGTGGCACATCTGCTTCGGAGCCACCGATAGCAGCGAGCCCACGCGCGCTGCTATCGGTGCAGCACCCGAGGCACAGCATTATGTGCTGCGCTCTGCGGCATCAGCCGACACCATGTTCGTGCATGCCGACATCGGCGACATAACCACAAGATCTGCTACACGCGCAAGCATGCAACACTCCATGTACGACGAGTTTAAGGTAGTGGCGCAGCTCAAAGACACCGATGGATCCATAGGCAGTGGCTACTACATGAACGAAACTGCCACCAAGACAGGCGGGGTGTGGCAACCATCAGCCACCTACTATTGGCCGGGCAGTCGCCAGCTGCGCTTCATGGCATGGGCACCCACAGAAGATGGTATTATCAGCCAAACGCCCACCTACCCTACTGTGTCTGCAGAAAATACCACCATAAAATACACCGTGCCCACCGATGCTTCCAAACAGCACGACTTGATGGCGGCAGCCACTCCATTCATCGATTGCCCAGCAACAAGCGGAGGCATCAGCCCAGTAGAATTGCAGTTCAAACATCTGTGCACCGCAGTGATGATAAAGACGAGTGCCAACATGGCGGCAGGCACTATAAAAAGCGCTACCATCACTGGCGTGCGCCACACTGGCACCTACGACATGACTGCTTCGCAATGGACACTCGACCCTCAAACCACCGACTACACCATCACACCCAACGCCAACACCACCGCCACAACGCCCGATGGCACACAGCTCTACAACGGTGATGCGGCATTCATGATGCTTCCACAAACACTGGGTACAGAGAGCAAGCTCGAAGTGGTGTTTCACGACAATAACTCCAATACTGACCGCATTCTTTCGGCCTCACTCAATGGTGCCGTATGGCCCATGGGCAAAACAGTGACCTACCGCCTGTCGATAACGCCCTACTACGAGTTGGAGTTTGTCGACGAACCTGCCACGCAAGATGCTCACTATGTAATATACCCCATCAACATCAGAGCGCAGTATCTTGCCGACGGATGGACACTGACATCCAACGCCCCCGACAACGTGACGTTTGTAGAGAAATTCGAGAACGACGCACTGAAAAAGCTTGTCGACGATGGCTATTGGCTGAAACACCATTGCGGCACGAGTACGCTGACAAGTAAGACGGGTGGCAACGTGAAGATATATGTGTTTTTGAAAGAAAACATAGGCGATACCGACCGTAACATCACGCTCACACTCACGCCCAAAAACATTGCTGCCGCAGAACCCGCCACATTCTCGTTCAGGCAGTATTGTCCGGCATGGAATGGCGACATCGGCGTGGAGCGCATACAGGATGCCGACTACACATGGGGCTTCAACTGGGACACCAACATGAAGATTACCTACACCATGCCCAACGACGCTCTCACAGCCAGCCGCCACCTGATGTTCTCAATCTTCGGCGACAAGAAATACATAACGCAGTCGGGAGTGATAATGTTCGGACAGACATGGAGGGTGACCATCGACTTCAGTAAAGTGCCGAAACTAACAACCGCCACAAGCACCACCGACGGCCTCGTCAACACCTGGGAGCTATACAACTTCGATGGCATCAACGATGCTTCAAGCATCATGAGCCAGCTGGAGGAATGGGGCGGCGTGCCCGACCGGACATTGCCCGAAAACCCCAGTGAGTTTGCAGCATGGGCATGTGCAAAGAAGAATGCCTACGAGGTGACCAAGAAGAATGCGACGAGTGGCGGCTCAAGCGGCATCATCTACGCCCCCGTGCTCAAGAGAGAAGACATGGTGTGGTATCTGCCGTCTAAGACGGAGGCGCCTCTGATGAACGACAATCTCGCTGGCGACTACTGGACATCTACCGCCATCACCAACCCAGGCACCACCGCCTATAAATACACCGCCGATGGTGCCGTGTCGAGCATCACAAGAAACACACCATTACACGTTAGAGCTGTTAGAAAGAGGCAGTAAGAGATGGTGCGGTAAATACAACAATATGGCCCACAACAAACGTGGCTGTCCTTCCCCTCCCCCACAAAAAGCGGAACACGCATGGCATGGGTGTGTACTCCATGCTTCATGCGTGTTCCGCTTAATGTGTTTTGTGTGTTCTCGTGTGGCGTGTGTTCTATTCCGCTGCCAGCGGGTTCCAGCCTTGTGCTTTCAGCTGGAATTCTTGGTTGTCGCGTGTCACGAGCATCTGTCCGAGTTCAGGGCGTGTAATATGTCCTATCAGCTTAACACCCTCAAGATCTTGTATCTTTTCATGGTCGCCGATGGGCACGGTGAACAGCAGTTCATAGTCTTCGCCGCCGTTGAGTGCGCATGTGGTGACATTCATGTTAAGCTCTTCTGCCATGAGAGCCGTCTGATAGTCGATGGGCAGGTTCTTCTCGTAGATGCGGCAGCCGCATGCCGACTCCTTGCAGATGTGCATGAGCTCGCTGGAGAGCCCGTCGCTGATGTCCATCATTGCTGTGGGGCGTATGCCCAGCTCGCGCAAGCGCGCCACAATGTCGCCACGCGCCTCGGTTTGCAGCTGTCGTTGCAGCAGATATTCCTTTCCGGCAAAGTCGGGCTGGAAGCCTTTGAGCTGTTCAAGTGCCCGGGTGTCGTTCTTCTTTCGTGCCTCGTCTACCTGCTGATAGTAGACACTCTTTTCGCGCTCCAGAAGTTGTAGTCCCATATAGGCAGCTCCGAGGTCGCCACTCACGCAGATTAGGTCGGTGTCTTTGGCTCCGCTGCGATACACTATATCGTGCTTATCAGCCTCGCCGATGCATGTGATGCTTATTGCCAGTCCGGTGTACGATGAAGTAGTGTCGCCACCAACGATATCTACTCCCCACTTGTCGCATGCCATGCGCAGTCCGCTATAGAACATTTCGAGGTCTTCCACCTTGAAGCGCTTACTTATGGCAAGGCTTACGGTGAGCTGTCGCGGTGTGCCGTTCATGGCAAATATGTCGCTGATGTTCACCATAGCAGCCTTGTAGCCGAGATGTTGCATATCGATATAGGTTAGGTCGAAGTGCACGCCTTCCATGAGCATGTCGGTTGTTATAAGCACCTCGGTGTTGGGATAGTGCAACACGGCGCAGTCGTCGCCCACGCCTTTCAGTGTCGACTCATTGCAGGGCTTTATGGAGTCGGTGAGATGGCGTATGAGGCCGAACTCGCCGAGTGTTGAAATGTCGGTCATTTTCTATGTGTTTGTAATATAGTGGTGTTATGCCCTGCGTATCATCTCGCGCATTATCTCCGTCATGAGTGGCTGTGCGTTGTTGGCAGCCACCTGCACCTCTTCGTGCGACACCTCAACGGGTGTGTCTTCGAGGCCGAGGTCGGTAATGATAGAGATGCCGAATGTGCGTATGCCGCAGTGGTGTGCCACGATTACTTCAGGCACTGTGCTCATGCCTACAGCGTCGCCGCCCAGGCGATGATACATTTTATATTCGGCTGGAGTCTCGAAGGTAGGTCCTTGAACGCCCACATACACGCCATGCATCACACGGATGCCCTTCTCCTTGGCAATCTGATCGGCCTCGGCAATGAGTGAGTGGTCGTAGGCTTCGTGCATATCAGGGAAGCGTGGACCAGTAGGGAAGTTCTTGCCGCGCAATGGATGTTCTGGGAACAGGTTGATATGATCAGTAATGATCATCAGATCGCCGATTTTGAAATCAGGGTTCATGCCACCTGAGGCGTTGCTCACAAAGAGGGTCTTGATGCCAAGCTCGTACATTACGCGAATGGGGAATGTAACGTCTTTCATCGTGTAGCCCTCGTAGTAGTGGAAGCGGCCCTGCATAGCCATGATATCTTTGCCTCCGAGTTTGCCAAAGATAAGCTTGCCGGAGTGGCCTTCGACGGTCGATACTGGGAAGTTAGGAATGTCATGATAAGAGAATTCGTAACTATCGGTGATTTCTGTGGCGAGCTGGCCCAGGCCTGTGCCGAGGATTATGGCTGTTTCAGGACTTGTTGTCATCCTTTCTTTTAACCAGGATGCTGTTTCTTGAATTTTTTCGTACATAACTGATTATTTTATTGTTAAAGTGGTCCTCGCCTCCAAGCATGAATTTTATGCTTATGGGCAGGGCGTAGAGGTTGTTGCGTGTGTGGGGAGAAAGGGCGTCGAGGCCTTGCAGGCGTGTGGCGTCCTTCTCGGTGGTGATGATTATCTTTGGCGATGGCAGTGCGTCGAAGGCGTTGTTGATGGTGTCGGCATCGGCTTGCGTAAACTGGTGATGGTCGGCAAAGGTGATTGGGGTGATGTGGCGCGATGGGGCTGCTAGGTCTTCAATCATCTGCCTTGGCGATGCTATGCCGGTGACAAGCAGGATGTTGATGCCTTCGGGCAGCGATGCAAGCGACATGCGCCGGGTGCCGAACACTGCCTGGAGTGCACAGTAGTGGAGTGTGGTAAAGTAGAGTTCTTGATAGGGGTAAAGGTCCATTGCCCGCTTGAGTACTCTATATTCCATTGGCTTGAGGTCTTTGGGGCATTTGGTCACTATCACTATGTCGGCCCGGCGTGTGCCTTCCTTTTGTTCGCGCAAGCGTCCGGCAGGCAGCAGTTTGTCGTAGATTATGAGACGGTGGTAGTCGACAAGCAGGATGTTGATGCCTGGCTTTACGTAGCGGTGTTGGTAGGCGTCGTCGAGTAACACCACGTCGACATCGGCGGTGGCGGCGTCGGTGGTGAGGCGGCTGATGCCATTCTGGCGGTTTTTGTCGACGGCTACATACACGTCGGGATATTTGCTCTTCATCTGATAGGGCTCGTCGCCGATGGTTGACATGGGGGTGCCTGGCGTGGCTAGCTGATAGCCACGACTGTGGCGCTTGTAGCCGCGCGAGAGCACTGCCACACGCATCTTGTCGTGGAGCAGGTTGATGAGATATTCCACATGTGGGGTTTTGCCGGAGCCGCCCACGGTGATATTGCCCACTGCTATAATTGGTGTGTCGTAGCTGCGGCTTTTAAGCATGCCTACGTCGAACATCCAGTTGCGCATGCGCACTCCGATGCCATAGAGCCAGCTCAGTGGCAGCAGCCACTCATTGATTTTGATGAAATCGCCTTCGGTACGCATTATTGAGTTTTGAGTTTTGATTTTTGAATTATGAGTTGCAGCAGAGCTGCAATTTTGAGTTTTGAATTTTGAATTATGATTTGTCGGCTATGCCGATTTTGAGTTTTGAGTTTTGAATTTTGAATTCGCAGTTCAAAAACTGCCAACTGCGATAATTCAAAATTGAATAACTCATAATCGCAGGCGAAGCCGAGAATAATTCAAAATTCAAAATGCGCGCAGCGCACAACTCAAAACTCAAAATTCAAAAATCAAAATTCCTAATTTCTAACTCCTATCGCAAACGGCAGTCGTGCCTGCAATGCCTCTCTGTTGTTGATGTTGCGCAGCAGCATGAAGGGCTCGTAGAGCTCGCCCATGGTGGCACGCATCTGCTCGTCGAGATAGTTGTGGGGCGACACTGTTTCGAATAGCTGGTCGAGCCACGATGCTGTGGCTGGATAGTCGGTGGTGTGATATTTGCTGACTTTTGCCAGTGCTGCTGCCTTTGCCACTGCATCGCCAAGGGTGCCGAGCTGATCGACGAGCTTTATGCGCAGTGCATCGCTGCCTATCCACACACGGCCCTGGGCAATCTTCTCCACGCTGTCCACGGGCAGGTGACGGCCGTCGACCACTCGGCTGCGAAACAGCTTGTAGCCGCGGTTTACATAGCTTTGCATTATGGCGCTCTCTTCGGCATTGAACGGACGGCTCATTGAGCCGAACAGTGTGTTGCGATTGGTTTTCACTGCATCGAACTTAACACCGAGCTTCTGCGTTATCAGACCGCTCATGTCGGGAATTAGGGCAAAGATGCCGATGCTGCCTGTCAGGGTGTTGGGTTCTGCCACTATCCAGTTGGCGGGTGCCGACATGTAGTAGGCTCCCGATGCTGCATAGTCGCCCATCGACACCACTACGGGTTTCTTTGCCTTGAGTTCCATTACCTTATGCCATATCTGCTCTGATGCGAAGGCATCGCCACCACCAGAGTTGATGCGCAGCACAACTGCCTTTACATTGTCGTTATCGGCAAGCGATGTAAGGTCGCGGCACACCTTATCCATGACGATGCTTGCGCCCTGGCTCACGCCATTAGCACTCTGCACAATGTCGCCGCTGGCATAGTAGATGGCTATCTCGTCACCAGAAGCCTGGGTGTCGTCCTTCACATTCAGCATGTCGCTCACCGAAAGTTGCGATATGTGTTCGTCGGCAGCGATATTAAGCATCTTCTTCACCTCGTCTTTCACCTTGTCGGCATACATCAGGCCATCGACCATCTTGCGGGTTTGGAGCGATGTGGTGGGCTGCAACGCCAGGTATTGGTCGGCATAGCTGCCCAGCGAGTCAACGCTGATGTTGCGACTCATCGACACTGCCTGGCACACATTGCGCCATGCGCCTTCTACATATAGCGACATCTGCAGGCGATTGGCATCGCTCATATGGTCTTCGGTGAAATTCTCGGTGGCACTCTTGAAGGTGCCCACCTTAAACACTTGATACTTTACACCAAACTTGGCAAAGAAATCCTTGAGATAGTAGGGCTCGGCGCCTATGCCATGCCAATCGAGCATGCCCTCAGGGTTGATGAATATCTTATTAGCCACCGATGCTACATAATAGGCACCCTGAGAGTAGGAGTCGCCATAGCTCACTATCCACTTGCCGCTTTTGCGGAAGTCGACAAGTGCGCTGCGCAGCTCCTGCAGCGTGGCAAGACCGGCATTCACATCGCCGGCTTCTATATATATGCCCTTAACATTGTCGTTGCGCTTTGCCTTGTCGATGGCTTGAATCATGTCGTTCAGGCCGTGCTCTGTGGTGTTGCTGCCTGTGAGGGTGCCAATGGCACTGTTCAGCTCGTCGCCACTGCTGCGCTCCACGATATTGCCCGAAAGGGGCAGTACAAGCACCGAATTGTCGTCGGCGCTAACGGTGGAGCTGCTCGAGGCCACCATGCCTACGATGCTCATTAATCCTAAAGCTCCCATCAAAATAAAGAATGCAACGATGCCAACAACAGTGGCTAATACGTGCTTAAAGAAATCATTCATACGTTCTTGTCTGTTTTTCTGAAACTATGTAGCGGCCGCCACTGTATGCCGAGCGCCGTCTATATTTTGCAAAGATACAATTATTATTTGATTTACTCTAAATTGGTTGCCATAAATCTGTGTGCCAAAATTCACTTGTTTCATAAAAAATAAGTAATTTTGCACTCGTATTCATATAATAGCGCTATGGCATAGTGGTGTCTGCGGCTGATTTGACAAAAATATCAAAATAGAATGGGATAGACATAACATATATATTTAGAACAATAATACACTGATAAGAAAATAATTATCCAAAAAATCATGATGGACAAAATCCAAAAAGCCAATCACGAAAAACAGTTGCGTCGCAAACTCGACCTGTTGCTCAAAACCGGACAAATGCTTGTTGAAAGCGCAGCCGACACCAATCGTATCATTCGTAACATGAATCGTGTGGCAGCATTCTTAGGACTGCCCGAAGAACACTTGCACATCTATGTGCAGTTCAACATGCTCATGGTGAACCTTAGCGACGATGAACACTCTTTCACCAAATTCCAGCGTTGCACCAAGCATGGTATCAACATGACTACTATTTCGCTAATATCAAAGCTGTCGTGGAAAGCTATTGCCGAAGACTACACCATTGAGCAATATGCCGAAGAACTCGAAAAAATTAAAAACCGGCCACGCAACTACACTCCTCTGCAAGTGGCTATCGGCACTGGATTTGCCTGCGGCGGATTCTGCATACAGTTCGGCTGCGACTGGATGGCATTCTTCTACGCTTCATTAGCGGCAGCAATAGGCATGTATTTGCGCGGTTTCTTGCTGCGCAGAGGCTACAACAACTATATGGGCATTGCAGTTGCAGCCTTCGTGAGCACCATTTTGGCTTATCTCACCATGTTCCTGCCAGATTCGTGGACGTCTACCCCACTACACCCACTGCTTGCATGCGCATTGTTTATCGTGCCTGGAGTGCCTTTGATTAACTTCGTCGACGACATGCTCGACAACTATATACAAGTGGGACTGACACGAGCCATCAATACATTCTTGATGATTGTGGCAATGTCGTTTGGCATAGCATTCTTCCTGAAGATATCCAACTTCGACCTTACGCAGTTCTATAAAATCCCGATGATACCACATAACACCTATATCGACTATGCCGTGGCAGCAGCCATCTCAGCAATGGGATTCTCCATGATATTCAACATTCCACGACGCCTGCTGTGGGTAGTGGCAATAGGTGGCATCATTGCCGTGTGCACACGCAACTTCGTAAATCTTGGACCTTCCAACAATAACATTGGTCTTGACATGGGCCTTGCTATTGGTTCGCTTGCTGGCAGCACATTGATAAGTCTGTTGTGTATCAAGGCGGTACACTGGTTTCACACTCCACACCACGTCATCTCCATACCAAGTGTCATACCTATGGTGCCTGGCGTATTGATGTATCGCGCCCTGGTGGGACTCATTGAGATGAGCGGCGTCGTTGGCGAGCTCACCAATGCCGTAAAGTTCGGTATGGGTTCTGCCATCACAATTATGTGTATAGCCCTCGGTGTTGCAATTCCTAACGTGTTTGCACGAAAATGGATCGCACCGCAACGCCGCAAACGCCTACAGAAAGCCATCGACGACCGCAAGGCACGTGGCAAATTCGTTGACCTCTCTGAGTTCGATGCATAACGATTTATATACTACTCATTCTTAAAAAGTACATCATTTATTCTCGCCACCCAAACATTTTGATGCGAGAATAATACTCACTCTTGAGATAATTACTCTTACGAGAGTAATACCCATTAGAATAAGAGCCCGCCAAATTTGAAGGCGGGCTCTTTGTGTTAAACAATCGAATTTATCCAACTTTTAAACCACATAAAAATTCTATTCGACTTTTAATATGTATATTTGCATTTCGATATACAACAGATTAAGCATAATACAATGAACATACTTGAATTATCACAGGCTCGATTTTCGGCACGCAAATACACCGACGAGCCAGTAAGCAAAGACGATCTTGACTACATCTTAGAATGTGTCAGGATGGCACCATCGGCAGTGAACCGACAGCCATGGAAATTCATCGTTGTGCGTAGCAAGGAGGCAAGAGAAAAACTGTGGCAAAACTACGACCGCGAATGGTTTCGTACAGCACCTCTCTACATCGTGTGCATGAAGAACGCCACCGAGTGCTGGACACGACACTACGATGATAAGAAGCATGGTGATATTGATGTAGCTATAGCAACAGAACATCTATGTCTGGCAGCTACAGAGTGCGGACTGGGCACTTGCTGGGTGTGCAATTTCGATACAAACATTATAAGCCAACTGCTGCCTTCAGACAAATTCGAAGCTGTGGCAATTATTCCCATCGGACATATTGCAGAGGATTGTCCGCACGCTGAAAAAAAACGCAAAGCAATAGAAGATATAGTTGAAGAAATCTGAACATTTCATCAGTAGCATTTGCTGTCGATTGACGACCATCGGCAATAGGGATAACAAAACACTGAAAATAATCCGTTATAGAAATAACAAAAAGATAAATGGACAATAACACTAAAAACACAAAAGAAGTATGAAAAGAAATCTTATGTTTGTTGCAGCATTGGCTGCTGCAATAATGGTGTCTTGCAATGGCAAGAAAACCACAAAAAACGAAACCAACAGCGATTCTACAAGCGTGGCAGACACAACAGTTGCAGCAGAAAGCATAAGTCTATCTGCCGTTGCCGGCATCTATGAGGGCACACTGCCTGCTGCCGACTGCCCTGGCATAAAGACTACCATCACCATCAATGCAGACAGCACTTACCAGCTAAAGCAGGATTATATCGACCGTAAGGACGGACACGATGAAACAAGCGGTGTGCTGCAGGTGCTCAATAGTAATGTACTGATGCTTGTACGTCCTTCGAATGGCGAACACACATTCTACAAGGTAAAGGATGCGGAAAGCATAGTAATGACCGACTCGCTTGGCAATGAACCAGAAGGCGAAATGGCAAAGCTGTATGTGTTGAAAAGGAAGTAATTTGTGAATTAGACAATACGTAACAATGCTCTCATACCGAGCATACAATTACAAAAAAGAGTCCTACTCCACAGGAATAGGACTCTTTTTTGTATGTACTTATATCAATTATTGACAACTATTTCTTTAAAAAAACAAGGTTGTCAAAGACAAGGTCTGAAATCAGCATATTACATCATGCCACCCATGCCTGGGTTGCCCATAGGCATTGCCGGAGCATGCTCCTCAGGCTTGTCGCAGATGATGCACTCGGTTGTGAGGAACATGCCTGCGATAGATGCCGCATTCTCAAGAGCCACACGCTCCACCTTGGCAGGATCGATGACACCTGCTGCACGAAGGTCTTCATAAATGTCCTTGCGAGCATTGTAGCCGAAGTCGCCCTCGCCCTCGCGAACTTTCTGAACCACTACAGCACCCTCGCCACCTGCATTCTTCACGATCTGACGGAGAGGCTCTTCGATGGCACGACGCACAATATTGATACCAGTCTGCTCATCGGCATTCTCGCCCTTGAGTTCGGCAAGTTCCTTCTGAGCACGGATGTATGTGGTGCCACCACCTACGACAACGCCTTCCTCAATGGCTGCACGTGTAGCGCAGAGAGCATCGTCGACACGGTCTTTCTTTTCCTTCATCTCAACCTCGCTGTTGGCACCTACATAGAGCACTGCCACACCACCAGCGAGTTTTGCGAGACGCTCCTGGAGTTTTTCCTTATCATAAGAACTCTTGGTGTTGGCAATCTCGTTCTTAATCTGAGCCACACGATCGGCAATGAGTTCCTTCTGACCGCTACCACCTACGATAGTGGTGTTATCCTTAGAAACAGTGGCCTTCTCGCAAGAACCACAGAGGTCGAGTGTAGCCTTGTCGAGGCTCAAGCCCTTCTCCTCGCTGATTACAACACCACCAGTGAGAGTTGCAATATCCTCGAGCATTGCCTTACGGCGATCGCCGAAGCCTGGAGCCTTAACAGCACAAATCTTCAAGCCTGCACGCAGACGGTTTACAACCAATGTAGTGAGTGCCTCTGAGTCGACATCCTCTGCAATGATGAGCATTGGGCGTCCGCTCTCAGCTGCAGGCTGCAGGATAGGCAGAAGGTCTTTTACGCTGCTGATTTTCTTGTCGTAGATAAGGATGTATGGATTGTCCATAACACACTCCATCTTCTCTGAGTCGGTCACGAAGTAAGCACTCAGGTATCCACGGTCGAACTGCATACCTTCGGTAACACCGATATTTGTGTCGCGGCTCTTGCTCTCTTCGATGGTAATGACACCATCCTTAGAAACCTTACGCATTGCATCGGCAAGCAGCTTGCCTATCTCTGGGTCGTTATTGGCAGAAACAGTAGCAACCTGCTCTATCTTGTCGTAGTTGTCGCCAACAATCTCGGCATTCTCCTTGATATGCTTAACAACAGCAGCAACAGCCTTATCGATACCGCGCTTCAAATCCATTGGATTGGCGCCTGCTGTTACATTCTTCAAGCCTTCTGTTACGATGGCCTGAGTGAGGATGGTAGCGGTTGTCGTGCCATCACCAGCATCGTCGCCAGTCTTGCTTGCTACGCTCTTTACGAGCTGCGCACCGGTGTTCTCGAATTTATCCTCGAGCTCCACTTCCTTTGCAACTGTAACACCATCCTTAGTGATTTGTGGTGCACCGAACTTCTTTTCGATTACCACGTTGCGACCCTTCGGACCGAGTGTCACCTTTACTGCGTTAGCCAACTTGTCGACACCGTTCTTCAACAGGTCGCGTGCATCCATATTGTATTTAATTTCCTTAGCCATGATGATTCAAATATTAAGTTGTGAATTTATAGTTTTGTGAGTCATTACTTCTGAACGACAGCGAGCACATCGCTCTGACGCATGATGAGATATTTTGTTCCTTCAACCTCAAGCTCGGTGCCAGAATATTTGCCGTAGAGAACTTCGTCGCCTTCTTTCAGAATCATTTCTTCATCTTTTGTTCCATTGCCAGCGGCTACAATAGTGCCATGCTGTGGTTTTTCCTTGGCTGTGTCAGGAATAATAATTCCACCGACCTTCTCTTCTGCCTGTGCAGGGAGCACAAGCACTCTGTCTGCTAATGGTTTAATGTTCATAATCCTTTGTTGTTTTATAAGTTGTTTTTATTATTTTATCGTATTTGTGGGGGTGCTTCGACTATGCAATAGCCAAAAGCGTGCCAAAACCATATTGGTTTGCCTCAAGAAAGGGCATCATTTAATGTTGAAATATGAAATATGACAAAAATGGCAGTGAAACATGACAAAAATGGCGAGCATAAACATCGTGTGCTATGCTCGCCATTATCAGTCATTATTTAACCCTAATCGGTTTAAAACTCGTCCACCTCCAGACTCTTGCGATAGGCATCGAGTTGTCGCTGCAACTGCTTGGTAATTTTCTCGTAGCCGGGCTTGCCATAGAGGTTGTTAAGCTCGTTTGGGTCGGTTTGCAGGTCGTAGAGTTCGCTATAGTTAACGGTAGAATCTTTCGGCTCAAAATAGCCAATGCTCTCGAGCGACTTCAGCACGCCATGTTCACGTGTTCCCTCCATGCGTTGATATTTGTTTTCGGGCACTGCATCGAGTCCGCCACGACCATAGAAGTGTATCAGCTTGTAGCGTTCTGTGCGCACGCCATCATGCTTTCGCACCATGTGATATGTAGGATAGTCGTAGTAGTGATAGTAGATACTGCTACGCCAATTCTTCACGGCATCGCCATTTTCAAACACTGGCATGAGCGAGCGTCCTGGCATGTTTGCTGGTTTCTTCACGCCAGCCAAATCAAGGAAAGTAGGAGCATAGTCGATGTTTTGCACCAATCGTGTGGTGTGTGTGCCAGGCTTTATATGGTTTGGATAGGCAATGATGAGTGGTGTGCGTAGCGACTCTTCGTACATAAATCGTTTGTCAAACCATCCGTGTTCGCCCATATAGAATCCCTGATCGGAGGTGTAAACTATAATGGTATTGTCGGCAAGTCCATGACTGTCGAGATAGTCGATTACCCTACCCACACTCTCATCGACGCTGTGTATCACCGACATATAGTCGCGAATGTAGGCTTGATATTTCCAGTTGTCGAGTTCCTTCCCGGTGAGGTGTGCCTCAAGCAGTCGACGGTTGCGTGGCATATAGTAGCGCCCCCATGCCGAGCGTTGCTCCGGTGTCATGCGGTTTACCTCGCCCATGAGCGCATTGTACGAGTCTTGGCTGTCAGGGTTGTTAGGATCGAGCATTTCGGGCACCTTAAAGTCTTGTTCCCAGCGCATATCCTTCGTCACCGACATCTTCTGTGTGCGCACCGCCGAACCGCGTGTGGCATAATCGTCGTAGAATGTCTCTGGCAGCGGAAACTCCACATTATCATACATGCCGAGATACTTCAGATTGGCTTGCCAGTTGCGGTGCGGTGCCTTATGGTGAAGCATCAGGCAGAAGGGGCGCGATGGATCGCGATGCTCCATGAACTCTATGGCATGGTCGGTGGAGAGGTCGGTAGAATAGCCTTGCTCCACAACATATTTATTATCGGTCTGGGTGCCTCGATATTGTGGGTTCCAGTATTGCCCTTGGTCGTTGTAGATATGATAGTAGTCGAAGCCCTTTGGCTCGCATCCCATATGCCACTTGCCCACAATACCAGTCTGATAGCCTGCCTGCTGCAGCAGCTCTGTGAAGAACGTCTTGCTGTCGTCGATGCCCTCGCCCAGCTGTCGTTGTCCGTTTTGGTGGCTATACATGCCTGTCATCAGGCATGCTCGTGATGGAGTAGACAGCGAATTTTCTACAAAGGCGCGGTCGAACCGCATGCCTCGTTGTGCAAGTCGGTCGATATTAGGTGTTGGTGCAAGCTTCGACAAGGCACTGCCATAAGCGCTGATGCACTGATAGGCATGGTCGTCGCACATTATGAAAACGATGTTAGGGCGCTGCGCTCCTTGCTTTTGTTGCGCCTGCGCCACAGCAGCACACACACAGAGTGCAGCCAAAGAGATATCAGATTTGTTCATCATGACAATTTAGAGGCTTTGTTTTAGGTTGTTGTCTAACCAAAATCGGCCATTATGCCGAATTGGTTTTAAGAATTTTATTAGCTTATTTCAGCACTTTTCGTATGAATTGCGATATATACTCCTGCGTGGCTTCGAGACCCAGCAGCGATGTGTTCACGCACAAGTCGTAGCTCTCGGCGGCCCCCCAGGTCTTGCCAGTGTAGTAGTTGTAGTAGTTAGAGCGGCTGTCTTCCTGCGAACTTATTATCTTCTGTGCCTCATCGGCGGTGCAGTTGTTGCGCTTGCACACATTGGCAATGCGCTCGTCGATGTTGGCGGTAACGAAGATGCTCACCATGTTCTTATGCTCGCGCAGCACATAGTCGGCACAGCGCCCCACAAACACACACGACGAGCGGTCGGCTGCCTTGCGGATGGCATCGCTCTGCAGGCGGAATAGGTTTTCTTGCGATAGCCCATTGTCGTAGAACGAGCTATCGGAGATAAACGGCACATGCATGTGGAATATCTGATTGAAGAATCCCTTACGCTCATCGTTCTTCTCAAAAAACTCCTCACAGAAACCGCTCTCCTGAGCAGCGAGGTTGAGCACTTCGCGGTCGTAAAACTTGCAGCCGAACTCTTCGGCAAGGCGTTGGGCAATGATGCGTCCGCCACTGCCGAGCTGTCGGCCCACGCAGATTATTTTGTTGTCTGAGTTATTCATAATCGTTAGCTTTTTATATTATTCAGGTGTATGGGAGATACTATATATATTATATATGTATATTGTATCTCCATTATTTTATATTATAATGTATATTGTATCTCCATTAAGCTTGTTGCGTTTTAAGACGCCTTATGTATCTAATCAATATCGTCAGTGCCACCACAAACGACACAGCATCGCTGATAGGTTGCGAGAGCCACACGCCATCCACTTGCAGGAATGGTGGCAGCACCACCAGCAGCGGAAGGAAGAAGAGCAACTGTCTCGACAGCGACAGCAGCATGCTCACCTTTGCCTTGCCTATGCTTTGGAAGAATCCGGTGCACACCATCTGCATGCCCACCAATGGAAATGCCAGCATATTCATCTTTATGGCATGCTCTGCCATATCGATCAGCGTGGGGTCGGTGGTGAACAGTCGTGCACACTCATAAGGCAGCGTCTGCGATATCACAAAACCCACAGTGGCTATAGCCACAGCCACCACAGCGGTATATTTCAGTGCGATGAGCATGCGGTCGTAGTTGCGTGCTCCGTAGTTGTAGCCTGCTATGGGGAACATGCCTTGGTTCATGCCCATATTTATCATTATGAAGATGAAGGCAATCTTGTTGGTTATGCCATAGGCTCCCACAGCCATGTCGCCTCCATGGTATGTCAGAGCGTTGTTGATGAACACCACCACTATGCACGAACACACATTCATGGCAAATGGCGACATGCCAATGGCAATGATGTTCTTCACTATGCGTGCCTCAAGTCGATATATGCCATGCTTGAAGTGCACAATGCAACTGGGATTACTGAATATGCGCAACTGCCACATAAGCACCACAGCCTGGGCTATGATGGTGGCAAGTGCAGCTCCTCTGATGCCCATGTGTAGCGGCCAAATGAATATTGGCGACAGTATGGCATTGAGCGCCACAGTCATTATCGATGCCATCATTGCGCTGCGTGGCTTGCTGGCAGCACGCAATATGGCATTCATGCCAAAGAACATGTGCGAGATGACATTGCCCAACAGCGTCACTACCATATATTCACGGGCATAAGGCAGTGTGTCGTCGCTGGCTCCGAAGAATCGGAGTATTGGGTTCAGAAATATCAGCGACACAACGCTGAATGCCAGTCCGATAATGAGGTTCAGTGTCACGGCATTGCCAAACACACGTTCTGCAGTGGAATAGTCTTTCTGTCCGAGCTTCACCGATATGCAAGTAGAGGCGCCCACGCCCACACCTGCGCCGAATGCGGCTCCAAGGTTTTGCAGCGGAAAGGTCACCGCCAGTCCGCTTATTGCCAATGCTCCACAGCCCTGACCTATGAATATGCTGTCAGTCATATTGTAGAGCGATGCTGCCGTCATGGCAGCAATAGCGGGCAAGGCATATTGCATGAGCAGCTTGCCCACGGGTTTTGTGCCAAGCTCAAGAGTAGCTTGCTTGCTGTTATCCATAAAAAGTCTTTTTTTATTTAACCGATTTCGGTTTAATGGTTGGCTTTCGTCCAACGCTTCTACTACCTCTATCCCCTATCGCTCGTCAGACCGAATTTGGGCTAAAAGGTTATGTCTGATTATATGCACCAAAGCGCCCGGATGGCTCCGCCTACACGGCATCGGCAATCCGCGCGCTCTGCTATTATGCGCCAATGCAGCTAATTTAGCAGGTGCTGCACCATATTTTATAACATAAGTGCTACATTATGATACGAGTGTTGCAATGTAGGCGCTTTTTGAATGTTAGAATCCGTAGATTTCCTTGAGCTTTGCTCCGAGCTCAGCGCCCCGCAAGTCGACAGCCACGATGGTGCCATTGGGGTCAACCAGCAAGCTGGCAGGTATAGAGTTGATGCCATAGGTTTGTCCGGCAAGCGACTTCCATCCCTTCAAGTCAGAGAGGTGCACCCAGTTCAGTTGCATGTCGGCAATAGCTTTTTGCCAGCTCTCGAGGCGGCTGTCGAAGGAGAGTCCAACTACATTGAATCCCTTTTCGTGATATTTATCGTAGGCAGCCTTTACATTTGGCATCTCTGCACGACATGGGCCACACCATGAAGCCCAAAAGTCGATGAGCACATAGTTGCCCTTGCCGCAATATTCTGAAAGGCTGTGTGCATTGCCTTCGGGGTCGATCTCGGTTATGTCGATAAACTTCTTGCCCACGCTACCTGCCTTCTTGGCAAGCATTTCAGCATATTGGCGCACGCCTTCAAGGGCAGGATGTGTGGCATACACATGGCTGGGGTCGAGCAATTTCTTCAGGGCAACATAGTCGAGGTTGCCTGCCACGCTTCCGATGAAAGCCGCTGGAATGAGGTTGTCGGCATTGTCATTGATTATCTGCATGCAACGACTGTTGAGCTTGCCCTCTGCTGCCTCAAACTTAGGCATCAGCTCAGCCTGCAGCTGCATGAGTTGCTGCTGACTGGCACCAATCTGCTGTGCCTTGGCAAACTGCTGATAGAGTTCCATCATGTCTGCATTGAGGGCGTCTATCTCGCGGTCGTAGGCATTAAGTTTTGTATTAAGCTCCGAGCCAGTAATTACATTAGTGGTCAGGTTGGCCTTTATAGGCGTGCCATCATTGAAGAAGGCACGATAATCGTTCTTAGTAGTGGTGAGTCCGAGCAAGGCATTGGTGCTGGCATTGCCTTTGAAGGCAAAGGAGCCGGCACTGACATTGGTGCTATCGATAGCATTAACCCCACGACTACCCACTTCTATTACATACACTTTGGCAACGCCTTCAGGGCATGTGCCTTCTACATTATATTCTGTGGTTTGCGGCTGCTGTGCGCAGGCCGACAGTGCCATCACAGAGATGGCAATAGTTGATAATAACTTATTCATACGTTGCGTATATATATTAATAATGTGAATTTTAATTCTGCAAAAATACCTATTTTAAATTATCCTTACAAATTATATGTGGCATAAAATCTTGTGATTTTTATAAAAAAACAAAAACCTCATGCCACGGCATCAATCTGCCTATTATTGTATTTTACAATGGCATTTATTGGCGCATGTCAATAAAAATGCGTAACTTTGCACCCCAAAAAACAAAAAGCCTGCCACAAAGGGTGGCAGAATTTATTAACAGAGTGCTTGGTAAACCTCTTAAAAAACAAGATTATGCAGACAAAAAACAAACAAGTTAGTGTGTTGTTTTTGCTTTTCAGCACACTTTTCTGCGTTTGTCTTATTACGGCAAACGTGCTCGAAACAAAGCAAATTTCATTAGGTCCGCTCAGCGTCACTGGCGGTCTTATTGTGTTTCCAATCTCTTACATCATCAACGATTGTGTGTGCGAAGTGTGGGGCTATCGCAAGACACGCCTGCTTATATGGCTTGGCTTTGCCATGAACTTCCTGTTTGTGGCTTTCGGAGCATTGTGCGATGCCCTACCGGCAGCTCCTTATTGGCACAATGAAGAGGGCTTCCATGCCGTGTTCGGACTGGCGCCACGCATTGCCATGGCATCGTTTGCAGCATTCCTGGTTGGCTCGTTTGTCAACGCCTATGTAATGAGCAAGATGAAGGTGTCGTCGGACGGCAAAAACTTCTCGGCACGCGCCATCATGAGCACCGTCTATGGAGAGACAGCCGACTCCATCATCTTCTTCCCACTGGCATTGGGAGGCGTGGTGCCTATGAGCGAGCTGCCAATTCTCATAGTGTCACAGGTGGTGCTGAAGACTCTCTACGAAATCATTGTGCTGCCACTCACCATCCGAGTGGTCAAAGCCACAAAACGCATTGAGGGCGAAGACACCTACGACAACGATATCAGCTATAACGTTTGGAGAATATTCAACATTTAAAACAACAACATACAATCATACATCATGGCAACAAATCCAGAAAACAGACACGACGAGGGCCTGCAGGCTCTTGGCGCTAAGACAAAATATCGCGACGACTACGCTCCCGAAGTGCTCGAAACATTCGTCAACAAGCACCCTGGCAACGACTATTGGGTGCGCTTTAATTGCCCCGAATTCACCTCGCTATGCCCCATCACCGGACAGCCCGACTTTGCAGAGATACGCATTGCCTATGTGCCAGGTGAGAGAATGGTAGAGAGCAAAAGCCTGAAGCTATACCTATTTAGCTTCAGAAACCATGGCGACTTCCATGAGGACTGTGTAAACATTATCATGAAGGACCTCATTAAGCTGATGGACCCTAAATACATCGAGGTGACCGGTCTCTTTACTCCACGTGGAGGCATTAGCATCTGGCCATACGCCAACTATGGCAAGCCAGGCACTAAGTTCGAAAAGCTAGCTGAAGAGCGCTTTGCCAAACACGACATGTAAACAGCACAGCCTCATTTTCCTATATATTTTGAAGACAAATACGGAGAATTGTCAAAGCCCCCTTTCTCCAGACGACCTCCTATCAAACCATCATAATTCCAATGGTCTGATAGGAGGTTTAAAGTCAACAATTACTAAATTGTACGCATAGAATAGCCAAAATTGATTTTTTTTCTCTAATTTTGCAAATTTAAAGAAGGCATGTCTACAATAATGTACATACACGCCGTCAAAACACATCAAAGAAATCTATAACAACAAAGAATAGAGATGAAAAAGAGAATCCAATTCAGTCTCGTTTATCGAGATATGTGGCAGTCGTCAGGCAAGTTCCAGCCACGCAAAGACCAGTTGGAGCGCATTGCTCCCGTAATCATCGACATGGGATGCTTCTCTCGTGTGGAGACCAACGGTGGTGCTTTCGAGCAAGTAAACCTGCTCGCTGGCGAAAATCCTAACGAAGCCGTACGCGCATTCTGTAAACCTTTCAACGAAGCAGGCATCAAAACACACATGCTCGACCGCGGACTCAACGCTCTGCGCATGTATCCTGTGCCCGACGATGTGAGAGCACTCATGTATAAGGTAAAGGCAAAGCAGGGCACCAACATCACACGTATCTTCGACGGACTGAACGATGTGCGCAACATCATTCCAAGCATCAAGTGGGCTAAAGAGGGTGGCATGACACCACAGTGCGCTCTATGCATCACCAACTCACCAGTACACACACTGGAATATTACATGAACATTGCCGACCAACTGATCGAAGCCGGCGCCGAAGAAATCTGCCTCAAGGATATGGCAGGCATCGGACAGCCAGCATTCCTCGGCAAGCTCACAAAGATGATCAAGGACAAATATCCCGAAATCATCATCCAGTATCACGGACACTCAGGCCCAGGACTCTCTATGGCATCAATCCTCGAAGTGTGCCAGAATGGTGCCGACATCATCGACACAGCTATGGAGCCACTGTCATGGGGCAAGGTGCATCCAGACATCATCTCAGTGCTTAGCATGCTCAAGAACGAGGGCTTCGACGTGCCCGAAATCAACATGAGCGCCTACATGAAGGCACGCGCACTCACCCAGGAATTCATCGATGAGTGGCTGGGCTACTTCATCAACCCTGGCAACAAGATTATGAGCTCGCTGCTGCTCGGATGCGGACTGCCAGGTGGCATGATGGGCTCTATGATGGCTGATCTCGGCGGCATGCGCACCACCATCAACAACGTAAGAAAGAAGAATGGCTGCGAGGAACTCTCCATGGACGATCTGCTCATTAAGCTCTTCGACGAGGTGGAATATGTATGGCCACGCGTGGGCTATCCACCACTCGTTACACCATTCTCACAATATGTAAAGAACATTGCCTTGATGAACCTCCTCACCATCGAGCAGGGCAAGGGCCGCTTCGTGATGATGGACGACTCTATGTGGGGCATGATTCTTGGCAAGTCGGGCAAGATTCCAGGAACCATCGATCCAGAACTGGTGCAGCTTGCCGAAAAGCAGGGACGCGAATTCACCGACGTCGACGCCCACACACTGCTTACCAATGCTCTCGACGACTTCCGCAAGGAGATGGACGAGAACGGATGGGACTATGGTCAGGACGACGAGGAGCTGTGGGAGCTCGCAATGCACCCTGAGCAGTATCGCAACTACAAGAGCGGACAGGCTAAGAAGAACTTCCTTGCCGACCTTCAGAAGCTAAAGGATGCCAAGCTCGGTGCCAACCTCACTCCTGAGCAGCTCAGCGCCTACAAGCACGCCAAGGCAGATGCCATCGTAGCACCAGTAAAGGGAGAAATTTATTGGGAATTCTCTGGCGAGGGCGAATGTGCTCCTACCGTTGAACCTTACATCGGAAAGGAATACAACGAGGGCGACGTGCTCTGCTACATCCAAGCTCCTTGGGGCGAAATCGTTACCGTGCCAGCAGCTCTCGGTGGCAAACTCGTTGAGGTAAACGCCAAGCGCGGATCAAAAGTGCAGAAGGGCGACGTGATTGCATATATCGAGCGCAACCACGAATAATCCCACAGATTAATGTACAAAAAGATTATCGACAAATACTACGGAGGATGCGACGCTTTGCGCCACATCCTCCTGACACACAGCACATCCGTGGCGCAACGTGCGCTGCGGATAGCTGATATGCACCCAGAACTAAACATCGACAAGGCATTCGTAGAGCAGGCAGCAATGCTGCACGACATAGGAATAGTGCAAGTGAACGCTCCTGCCATAGAATGTTTTGGCACACAACCATACATCTGCCACGGCATATGCGGAGCAGAAATGCTGCGACGTGAAGGACTGCCCGAGAGCTATGCAAGAGTGTGCGAGCGACACACCGGAGCCGGACTCACTCTCCACGACATCGTGCAGCAAAACCTGCCACTACCCCACCACGACCTCACACCGCAAACCATAGAAGAAAAACTGATATGCTATGCGGACAAATTCTACTCAAAAACACATCTCGACAAAGAGAAGACAATAGAGCAGGCAGAACGCTCGCTCGCCAAATTCGGAGGCGACACACTGGCACGCTTCCAAGCATTAAGAGATATTTTTGACGAAGGGTAAAAAATCCACCTTCCACACGCTGACAACACATCATTCACATCAGCCAATAAATGAGACAAAAAACACTCATAGCCTTCATCTTGTGTGCCATCATGTTTGTGATGGCAGGCAGCGACATTACTTTTGCCAAGAATAAAAAGCAAAAGAGGGGCAAGCTACAGAGCACCGAAACCACCGACTCTACCACAAAAGCCGACTCGCCGGTGCTCGACTCGCTCGGACAAGTCGCCATAGACACCACAAAGATGGATTCTATGCAACTCGCCATATACCATCACAACAAAGCCATCGACGACTCCATACGCCTCGACTCCGCCAACCGCATGCGCCAGACGGGCATCAACTCGCCGGTGAAATACACCGCCACCGACTCGCTCGTCTACGATGCAAAATCGAAAACGGCTAAACTCTACGGATCGTCAACGGTAAAATACGAGAACATGGATCTCTCGGCAGAGAAGATACGCATGAGCATCGACTCATCGCTGGTGCATGCCACCGGAGGTATCGACCCCGACGACACCACAAAAACAAAAATCATCGGCACACCGATATTTGCCATGGGCAAAGACAAATACGAAAGCGACACCATGGCATTCAACTTCAAAACCAAGAAGGGTCTCATCTCCAATGTCTACACCCAGCAAGAAGAGGGATTCTTGCGCAGCGAAATTTCCAAGCGCAACGAAAAGGGCGAGATTTTCTTGCAGCACGGCAGATACACCACATGCGATGCCAAGCACCCCGACTTCTACATAGCTCTGTCGAGAGCAAAGGTGCGCCCAGGCAAAGACGTGGTGTTCGGTCCTGCCTATCTGGTGGTGGCTGATGTGCCACTGCCACTGGCAATACCCTACGGTTTCTTTCCATTCACCAAAAGCTATAGCTCAGGCATAATTATGCCTACCTATGGCGACGAAAACAACCGTGGCTTCTATCTGCGCGATGGCGGCTACTACTTTGCCGTTAACGACAAGTTCGACCTGAAACTGCTCGGCGAGATTTACACAAAAGGCTCATGGGGACTATCGGCAGCATCCAACTACAACAAACGCTACAAATTCAGCGGCAGCTTCTTTGCAAGCTATCAAAACACACAGACGGGCGACAAGAATATGCCCGACTTCTCAAAGCAGACGAGCTTTAAAATTCAGTGGAGCCACCGCCAGGATGCCAAGGCAAACCCCTACAGCACACTATCGGCAAGCGTCAACTTTGCAACTTCAAGCTACGAGCGCAACAACCTCAACTCGCTCTACAACCCACAGACACTGACCCAGTCAACACGCACATCATCAGTGGCATGGAGCACCAAATTCTCAAGCATCGGACTCTCGCTGAGCACCACTGCCAACCTCTCGCAAAACATGCGCGACTCTACCATATCCATGACACTCCCCGACCTCAACATTTCACTGTCGAGATTTTATCCCTTCAAGCGCAAACACCAGGTGGGCGACGAGCGATGGTATGAGAAGATAGCACTATCCTACACCGGACAGATATCCAACCGCATCGACACCAAGGAAGACAAGCTGCTGCACTCCAACCTCGTAAAAGATTGGCGCAACGGCTGGAACCACTCCATACCTATATCCGGAAGCTTCACCCTGTTTAAATACATAAACATATCGCCATCATTCAACTTCCGCGACAGAATGTACACCCACCGCATCGAAATGTCGTGGGACGAGGCATCAGCGCGCGAGGTCAACGACACCATCTATGGCTTCAACAACGTCTACGATTGGAACCTCAGTCTGGGCATGAGCACCAAGCTCTACGGTTTCTACCAGCCCATACGCAAAATCTTCGGCGACAAGATACAAGCCATACGCCACGTCGTAACCCCTACCATAAGCTTCAGCTATGCACCCGACTTTGGTGGCGGACGCTATGGCTACTACAAAACCTATCAGCGCACCAATGCCGACGGCTCTGTCGACCAGGTGGAATACTCTCCCTACGCAGGGCAGATGTATGGAGTGCCAAGCAAGGGACGCACGGGCAACATAGCCTTCGACATCTCGAACAACATCGAGATGAAGATACGCACCGATAAAGACTCCACTGGCTTCAAGAAGCTATCCATCATCGACGAGCTCGGACTCTCCATGAGCTATAACATGGCTGCCGACTATCACCCCCTTAGCAACCTCTCCATGCGCATCCGACTGAAATGGTGGAAGAACTACACCTTCAACATGTCGGCAGTGTTTGCATCCTACGCCTACGAGCTCGACGAGCGCGGACGCCCCTTCGTGGGCAACCACACACTCTGGGGCATGGGCAAGTTTGGCCGCTTCCAGGGCACCTCGCAAAACTTCTCGTTCACACTCACACCAGAGAAACTGAAAAAATGGTTTGGCGGTGGCAAGGACAAAGACAAGGACGACGACAACGACGAGAAAAACAATGAAGGCGTTGACACCAACATCGAGTCGAATGTCGACGACACCATGATCAACGGCCAGCGAGGCGCCAAGAAAAAGAGTGGCGGCACCAAGGCAGCCACCGATGCCGATGGCTACATGCGCTTCAGCATGCCATGGTCGCTAACCATTGGCTATGGCATCACGATGCGCGAGAATGTGGGCGGCAAGTTCAACACCAAGAGCATGCGCTATCCGTATAAGTTCACCCAAAACCTCAACGTGAGCGGCAACATCCGCCTTAGCGACGGATGGAACATCTCGTTCTCGTCGGGCTACGACTTCGAGGAACACGACATCTCCATGACCACGGCATCGCTGCAACGCGACTTGCACTGCTTCAACATGTCGTGCTCGGTAGTGCTCGCACCCTACACCAGCTATAACTTCTCATTCCGATGCAATGCTGCCACACTCACCGATGCACTCAAATACGACAAGCGTAGTGGCTATAGCAATGCCGTGGAATGGTATTAATGGAGAAAAGCAAAGCAACATTCGTCGGAATGAAACTTATTTTGTAACTTTGCAATAAAGAAATGGTCCTGTAGCTTAGCTGAATAGAGCGTCAGATTCCGGTTCTGAAGGTCGTGGGTTTGAATCCCACCGGGATCACTTGCAAATAACATAAAAGGAGAGTCATTAAAGGCTCTCCTTTTTGCATTTCTGGCAGCGGTCCTGGTTGAGAAAAAGTTCTGAAGGTCGTGGGTTTGAATCCCACCGGGATCACTTGCAAATAACATAAAAGGAGAGTCATTAAAGGCTCTCCTTTTTGCATTTCTGGCAGCGGTCCTGGTTGAGAAAAAGTTCTGAAGGTCGTGGGTTTGAATCCCACCGGGATCACTTGCAAATAATATTAAAGGAGAGTCATTAAAGGCTCTCCTTTTTGCATTTCAGGCAGCGGTCCTGGTTGAGAAAAAGTCTGAAGGTCATTGCTACTACCCCACTTCCACGACCCAAAAACTCCGAAAATTTCCGTCATTTTTCCGCAAAATATCATTTGTGCCTATATAGATTTTTAATTAAAAATCCGATTATGCGAGCAAAGAGAAAAGTTTTTTATCTTTTCCGAGCATAAGGAATTTATATGAAAAGAAATGTCAGAAGTGTCAGCCACACCATAAAGCACTTGTTATCAAAACTCCTACGGCTGTCACATAACCCCAAAAAGGAATCAGAAGTACCAGCCATGTGTCAGCCAAGTGTCAGGCGAGTCTCTACCATTTGCCAACCACCCAATAAAAATGTTTTAACCCATAACTATTTCACTGAAAAATCAACCCATTAGTATTGACAACACTTGAGCAATATTGTATCTTTGCGGTTTTATCATTTTTTATCTCATCCCCTACATCATTCATTTCGTTGGTTAACTTAACTTTTCCGTCTCATGATTGTTTAACTTTACGAAATTCTGGCGGCACAAAGTTATGTATAACAAGGGTCTTTCTTTGCAATTTTCTTCGCTCCCGACTCGATCGAAATCTACGATAGTAGAAATTATTTTTTTTCGTTATAATTATCCCCCTAAATAACAAATAAAAAACACAGACAAGGTACAACTATAAAAATCAACAAGTTACGCATATCGTTAGTAAACTATAAAGACTGAGGTTTGCCAAAAGAATACAACATCTCGATCTCTATGAATTGCGTTACCATATTTTGTTAACTTTGTTGTTTTATTACACGAACATTAGAACGCCAACCTCACCTATAAAACACCTGTTTGCATCCTCCCCAATATAATATGCCCCTTTTTATACGACAAACCCTCAAAGCAAAGGTGGCAGATGGTTGCCGAATGAAACATTAACGCCAATTACACGACCACATCGTCAGTAAGTCTTTATGACCGACCAACCAAGCCTTAATGACCAACCAACGAAGCCCTAATTACCGACCAATCAAGCCTTTATGACCAACCAACGAAGCCCTAATTACCGACCAATCAAGCCTTAATGACCAACCAATCAAGCCCTAATTGCACCAAAGCCCACAAAGAAATACAAACATTATGGTCTAATAATTACCGATATTTAGGTATTGCAAAAAAACAAAAACTGCGATAATTTTGTATTAGGAATTTACATTACGCAATATAATTTAATAAAATAGTTGCCAAGTGATGAGAAATATAATAACATTATTACTTTTATGGATAATATCGGCAGCGGCAACAGCCAATGACGGACGGTATAGAGTATCGGGGCGTGTGCTCGACGACCACACCATGCACCCCCTCTCATACGCCATTGTTAAGGTATTGAACCTTGAGTTGTGGGCAACAACCGATGCCAACGGTACATTCTGCATTGAGAATGTGCCTCAAGGACCAACCGCCATTGAGGTAAGGACCTTGGGATATATCACCCGTGCCATACAATTCAACCTCGAACGCAACACCGACCTTAAGAATATCCGACTTAAGGAGGAGAATCTTAGTATTCCAGGCGTAGAGGTTACAGCACGCAAGAGGTCTACAATAGGAACCACAACCTACTCTATCGACCGTACCACACTCGACCACTCGCAGGCCCTATCGCTCAACGACATTATGTCGCTGCTGCCTGGCGGACATACCATCAACTCCACACTGATGGACGACTCGCGCATGGCGCTGCGCTCTACTTCGGGCGAAAGGGGCAACGCCGCGTTCGGCACAGCCATCGATGTAGACGGGGTGCGCCTTAACAACAACGCAAGCATGAGCGAGACACTGTCGGCGTCGACCCGCAACATATCCACATCCAACATCGAAAGCATTGAGGTGATAGCTGGAATACCCGGTGTTGAGTATGGCGACATTAGCAACGGCTTGGTAAAGGTAAATACCCGCCGCGGACATACACCATGGATTGTGGAGGCATCCACCAATCCGTACACACACCAGGTAGCGTTTAGCAAGGGCTTGGCATTGGGACACAACGCCGGAACGCTGAACTTCTCGGTTGAGCACGCACGCTCCTTCACCGACATTGCATCGCCCCATACCGCATATAGCCGCAACATCCTGTCGGCTACCTACAATAAGGTATTCAGGCTAAAAGGCTCGAGCCTTAACCTTACCTCAGGGCTTACGGGCAACATCGGCGGCTACAACTCAAAGGCAGACCCCGACGCTTTTCGCGACACCTACCAGCGCCAACGCGACAATCAGCTACGTGCCAATATGCAGATAGACTGGCTATGCAACACCCAACACTATGGTGTATTCAACGTTGCCCTAAAGGCTGCCTTCTCTACAGCCGACAGACGCTCGGAGAACTACACCAACACATCGTCCTCTTCAACCCAAGCCTACCTGCACACCCTTACCGACGGCTATGCCATAGCCAAGGATTATGCCGACGGCATGGGTACGGGCAGCATAATACTTGGTCCGACGGGCTACTGGTATGTGCGCTCCTTCAACGACCAAAAGCCGCTGAGCTTACAACTTAAGCTTAAGGGAGAGTGGACAAGACGCATACTTGGGGCGACAAACAAGCTTGCATTGGGAGCCGAGCTGAACTCTACACGCAACAACGGACAAGGCACTTATTACGACAATATGCGTCTGGCACCCACATGGCGACCCTACGACTACAGCTCTCTGCCCACAATGCACAACATTGCATTGTTCCTTGAGGAACGGCTCACGGTTGGCCCTCTGATGATTGTAGGCGGACTGCGCGACGACATAACGATGATAAGCGGCTCCTCATACGGCACAGCAGCAAGTCTGTCGCCACGATTCAACATACGCTATAATATAATAAAAGGTAGAAAGGCGTCGCTC
>CAKQAD010000004.1 GCA_934215545.1 uncultured Prevotella sp. | reverse complement strand
CGCCGCTACAACCAACTACCTTTGCTACGTTCCCGTCCTGGAGGATTCGAAGGGAGCTGGCCGTATAAGACTTACCCGTGTTTCGTTTTGTAAGCGGGTGCAAAGGTAATGATTTATTTCAATAAAACAGCATGCTTTGCACCCGAAATTCATAATTTTAACATTTTTACACAGGCAGCATCATTCCTTTCCGAATGTTTGCTCCACATAATTCACAAAGGCTTGGTTCACCATGCGTGTGCCACCTGGCGTGGGATAATGCCCCGTAAAATACCAGTCGCCAGGATGATTTGGACAAGCCTCGTGCAGCCCCTCAATGCTTTGATACACCAGTTGTATTGGCGCCTCCATAGCTTTTGGTCGTAGCATCTCTACTATCTTGTTGTTTATCTCGTCTACTGTAAATGGTGCATAGATGTCGCGCACATGGTTTATGTCTGCGGATTTCTTGCATGCCTCGTAGGTGTGTGCTATCAGCTGATGCATGCCACGCTCTTCGATTAGCTGGATGGCAGCGCGGAAGGCGCACAGTTCTTCCAGTCGCGACATGTCTATGCCATAATAGTCGGGATACCTGATTTGTGGCGAACTCGACACCATTACAATCTTCTTTGGGTGGAGCCGGTCGAGAATTTTGAATATGCTCTCTTTCAGTGTGGTGCCACGCACTATGGAGTCGTCTATCACCACGAGATTGTCTTCGTAGGGCTTGATGGAGCCATATGTCACGTCATAGACGTGGGCTGCAAGGTCGTTGCGTTCTGCTCCATCTGAAATAAAGGTGCGCAGCTTTATGTCTTTCCACACCACCTTTTCTATGCGCACATTATTATATAGTTGGCGCATGCCGTCGGTCATGCCATAGAATGCCACCTCGGCGGTGTTGGGGATATACGAGAACACGGTGTGCTCCACATCGCCACCTACGGCTTCGGCTATGGCTGGTGCGAGTTGCCAGCCCAGTCGCTTGCGCTCTTGATAGATGTCGCGGTCGGAGCCTCGGCTGAAGTATATGCGTTCAAAACTGCATGCGCTCGGCTTGCAGGGTGGCATTATCTGTTGTTGGCGCAGCTGGGCATCGCTGGTCACGATCAGCGCCTGTCCGGGCATGAGTTCGTGAATGTCGTCGGCACGCAGGTTGAAGCAGGTCTGAATTACGGGGCGTTCCGATGCCACCACCACTATCTCGTCGTCGTGATAGCAGAAGGCGGGGCGTATGCCCCATGGGTCGCGCACTGCAAACATCTCGCCGGAGCCGGTTAGCCCGCACATAACATAACCGCCATCGAAGTGTGGCATGGTGGTGCGCAGCACATTGGCCATATCCACATGGTCATTGATATATTGCGTTATGTGTGTGTGCTGCAAGCCCTGTGCCTTGGCCTCAACATACAGGCGTTCCACCTCTCTGTCGAGTCGGTGGCCCATCAGTTCAAGGGCGATATAGGAGTCGGCATAGATGCGGGGCGACTGACCTTGCCCAGCCAGTAGTTCAAACACTTCGTGTATGTTGGTCATGTTGAAGTTGCCACACAGACAGAGATTCTTGGCCCTCCAGTTGTTGCGGCGCAGAAACGGATGCACATACTGCAGGCCGCTCTTGCCCGTGGTGGAATAGCGCAGATGGCCCATATATAACTGTCCGGCAAAGGTGCTGTCGGTTCTTTTGAATATTTCGGTAATGGCGTCTTTGCCTTCTGCCTTCTCGCGAAACATATACTCTTCGCCTATCGGTGCCTGCATGTTAACGCATGCTATGCCTGCTCCCTCCTGGCCACGGTTGTGCTGCTTCTCCATCATCAGATAGAGTTTGTCGAGACCATAGCGCCATGTGCCATACTTCTGCTCATAATATTCGAGTGGCTTGAGCAGTCGGATCATTGCCACGCCACACTCATGCTTCAGCTGTTCCATTGGTGCATTCTTTTATAAACGACATGAACAGTGGGTGCGGATGCAGCACTGTCGACGAATATTCGGGATGAAACTGTGTGCCTATGTACCATCGGAGTGTAGGCACTTCGACAATTTCTACGAGATGAGCATCGGGGTTTATGCCCACACATGCCATCCCTTTCTGTTCGAACTGTTCTTGATAGGCATTGTTGAATTCATAACGGTGGCGGTGCCTCTCGCTGATGATATCGTGCGCTGGGGTGCCTGCCGCCGAATTGTATGCCTCATAAGCCTTGCTACCCTCTTTGAGCTTGCACTCGTAGGCACCAAGGCGCATGGTGCCACCCATTTGCGTTATGGCTTTCTGCTCGTGCATAAGGTCGATGACGGGGTGTGTGGTGTTGGGTGCCATCTCGCTACTGTTGGCATCCTTATAGCCCAATACGTTGCGTGCATATTCTATCACCATCATCTGCATTCCCAGGCAGATGCCGAAGGTGGGCACATTGTGTGTGCGGCCATATTCAGCTGCAATGATTTTTCCCTCTGTGCCACGCTGGCCGAAGCCTGGACACACCACAATGCCAGCCACACCGCGTAACACATCAGCCACATTCTCCTGTGTAAGATTTTCGCTGTTGACGAATTGCAACAGCACTTTAACATTATTATACACACCTGCAAGGTTCAAGCTCTCGCGAATACTCTTATAAGCGTCTTGCAGATTGTATTTGCCTACCAATGCTATGGTCAGTTCGCGTGTAGCCTGGCGCTGTCTGTCGAGGAAATCGTGCCATGGTGTCATGGCTGGTGTCTCGCCCACTGGTATGCCTATCTTTCGCAGTATTGCAGCATCGAGTCCCTGGCGCTGCATTGCCACTGGCACCTCATAGATGCTTGGCATGTCTTCGCTCTGCACCACACACTCCAGGTCGACATTGCAAAACGATGCCACCTTGGCTCTCATAGCGTCATCGAGATGTCGCTCCGTGCGCAACACGAGTATATCGGGTTGTATGCCCATGCCCTGCAGCTCTTTCACAGAGTGCTGGGTTGGCTTGGTCTTCAGCTCGCCAGCTGCCTTCAGATAAGGCACGTATGTAAGGTGCACACACACCGCATCGTGGCCCAACTGCCACCTTAGCTGGCGTATGGCTTCCATGAATGGCGCGCTCTCAATGTCGCCAATTGTGCCTCCCACCTCGGTTATAACGAAGTCGGGCAGCTTGTCTTTATCGTCCTGACGCAGCATTCTGCGCTTTATCTCATCGGTGATGTGTGGCACCACCTGTATGGTTTTGCCAAGATAGTCGCCCTGGCGTTCGCGATCAATAACGGTCTTGTATATGCGACCGGTGGTGATGCTGTTGTGGCGGGTTGTATGTATGCCCGTAAATCGCTCATAGTGGCCTAAGTCGAGGTCGGTTTCCATGCCGTCGTCTGTAACATAGCACTCTCCGTGTTCATAGGGATTTAGCGTGCCGGGGTCGATGTTTATGTAGGGGTCGAATTTCTGAATGGTTATTTTATAACCTCTGGCCTGCAGCAGCTTGCCAATGCTGGCGGATATGATGCCTTTTCCTAATGAGGAAACGACGCCTCCCGTCACGAAAATGTACTTTGTGCTCATAAAAATTTCTCTTTTTTGTTTGCCTTGGGCATTGCCTGGATGCCTTGTACATCCCGACAACTGCATACTATAATATTTTTGCTAGCGCAAAGGTAAGGCAAATGATGCAACTACATATATATAATGCGAATTTTCAAATGTTAAAATAAGATTAAATAGCAATTTGTAAAGACTCAAGCATAACACCGAACACTTTACATTACAAAATAATATATTTTACATTTGATTACGAACAAAATGTCAACAACGGATATTTTTAACAAATAAACTTCACCAAGTGTTCCAGCATTTATGAGTTTCGCATTATCTTTGCACTTTCAATGGTGCTGAAAAGCATGCTGACAGTAAGGATAATAAATAGCAAGAAATGAGTATCGTCAGATTTACAAAGATGCAGGGCTGTGGCAACGACTATATCTATGTCGACACTATGCACTACCCCATCGACAATCCATCGGCTGCTGCCATAGCCTGGAGCAACAGGCACAAGGGCATCGGCTCCGACGGACTAGTGCTCATCGGTGCATCGACAGTGCCCGAAGCCGACTTTACCATGCGCATTTTCAATGCCGATGGGTCGGAAGCTATGATGTGTGGCAATGCCAGCCGTTGCATAGGCAAATATCTGTATGAGAGAGGACTGACAACGCTCACACAGATAAGGTTGCTTACAGCGTCGGGCGTGAAGACTCTCATGCTGCATGTCGACAGTGGCATTGTCGAGAGTGTTACCGTCGACATGCTGGAGCCTGTGTTCGAGGCAGACAGCATGTTCGTAAAGGGCAAAGACGATGGCAGAGGCACGTTTGTGTCGATGGGCAATCCGCACTATGTGATATTCACCGACGATATCAATCAGGTGGGCATCACGGGCATGGCTCTGGAGCATCATCCTGCCTTTCCTCAGCGCTGCAACATAGAATTTGCCCACATAGAGACCGACGGCAGCATCCGCACCCGTGTATGGGAGCGTGGCAGCGGCATAACAGAGGCATGCGGCACAGGGGCTTGTGCCACAGCAGTGGCTGCAGCACGCACAGGGCGCGCAGGGCGTAGCTCAAAAATAGTAATGGATGGAGGCACACTGCTCATAGAGTGGCGGGAGTCCGACAACCATGTGTATATGACCGGACCTGCCGAGTTTGTATTCGATGGAACAATAGAACTTTGATTTTTTTTATATATGGCATTAGTTAACGTACATTTTCTAAACCTACAGAACAACTATCTCTTTGCCGACATCGCCAAGAGGGTGAATGCCTTCAAGCTGCTTCATCCCGATGCCAACATTATATCGCTCGGTATAGGCGACGTTACAAGGCCATTATGTCCTGCCGTGATAGAGGCCATGCATAAGGCTGTAGACGAGATGGGCACTGCCGAGAGCTTTCGTGGCTATGGCCCTGAGCAGGGCTACGACTTCCTGCGCGAGGCTATCTTGAAGAACGATTATCTGCCGCGTGGCATACACCTCGATATCGACGAGGTGTTTGTGAGCGATGGAGCCAAATCGGATACGGGCAACATACAGGAATTGCTACACTGGGACGACTATCTCGGCATTACCGACCCCGTATATCCTGTCTACATCGACTCCAACGCCATGATTGGACGCTCAGGCACATTCCGCGACGGGCGCTGGTCAAACGTGCACTATATGCCCATCACAGCAGAGAACGGCTTTGTGCCACAGATTCCTACTGGGCGGCCGGTAGACGTAATCTATCTTTGCTTTCCCAACAACCCTACGGGCGCCGTCATCACAAAGGCAGAGTTGCGCCGCTGGGTGAACTATGCGCTGAAAAACGATGCACTCATACTCTACGATGCTGCATACCAGGCTTTCATACAGAGTCCAGACATCCCGCACAGCATCTACGAAATTCGCGGAGCACGCAAGTGTGCCATAGAGTTTCGCAGCTATTCCAAAACGGCTGGCTTCACTGGCATACGATGTGGCTACACCATAGTGCCTAAGGACCTCACGCTTGCCGACTTCGACGGCAACCGCATATCTGCCAATAAGCTATGGCATAGGCGCCAATGCACCAAGTTCAACGGCACAAGCTACATTAGCCAACGAGCTGCTGAGGCAATATATACACCTGAGGGCAAACAGCAGACAAAAGAGACCATCGACTATTACATGGCAAATGCAAAATGCATGCTGCAAACACTGCGCTCACTTGGATTCGAGTGCTATGGCGGCGAGCATGCTCCATATATTTGGATGCGCACACCAGATGCCTACAACGAAAAGACAGGGACAATGGGCCCTATGCCTTCATGGCAGTTTTTCGAGCGCCTGCTATATGGGGCTCATGTGGTGTGCACACCTGGCGTGGGCTTCGGGCCAAGCGGCGAAGGATATGTGCGGTTCACCGCATTCGGTTCTCACGAACAAACGCAAGAGGCGCTGGAGAGAATTAAGCGCTGGAAACAATAACACATTGTTTCCGAAAACTCATCGTTTCCGAAAAAAACAAGAGCAGGCTTTATGCATGCAGTATTTTTCTAATTGAACACTTTTAGAGCCATTGGTACACACCAGTGGCTTTTTTCATTTATTATTCCGAGCTCAAAGAAAGCTATTACATGAGCCGGAAAATACATTTACAAATACCGAGTATTGAGGTTACAACATCCAAAAAATTAGGCAATCATTTTACATGTGGTTGGAATGTTTATAGACCTTTTATGAGCCACTATGGATAGCTGACACTTAACTGGCACTTAACTGGCACTTGGCTGACACTTAACTTGCACTTCTGACACATTTTAACAGCAATGTTACAGCCCTGAAACACTCATAATGAGCATCTTATACCATTGCTGACACTTCTGACACTTATTTTCACACAAAACATTATATAGGCGAAGCTCAAATAAAGGCACCTGCTTTATAGAACTCATGTAATATAAAGCCCCCCCAACAATAAGTATTGCTCAAACAAAAAGTCTAAACCATATAAAAAAAATATCACACAAAAATACATTATATCGGTATAAAAACACTAACTTTGTAATCTGCCTTAAAAAGCATTGATAAAAAATATTGATATAATAATAAAAACAAGAAAGAAATATAAGTATGAAAAAAAGAAACGTAATGATGCTGATGCTTATAGTCGTCAGCGCCCTGTGCGCCAACATTGCCAAGGCGCAGATTCCTGCAGGCTACTACGATTGTCTGAAGGGCAAGAAGGGAGCAGATCTGAAGGCTGCCATACACCAGCTTATAGGCAATGCTAAAGTGCTGAACTATGGCAAAGGCATAGGAGCCACATGGTGGGGATTCTACATCACCGACAACGATGGTGGCTATGTGGTAGACCGCTATAGCAACGAGAAGCGGAAGTTTGGCGAGCGTGGCAATTCGGTAGCTGGCATGAACATCGAACACTCGTTTGCCAAAAGCTGGTGGGGCGGCGAACAAAACCAAGCCTATCACGACCTCTTTAACCTGATGCCTTCCGATGCCAATGCCAACAGCAAAAAGAGCAACTACTGCATGGGCGTGGTGAAGACAGCCGATTACGACAACCACTGCATAAAGGTGGGCACAAGCGCCATGGGCTTCAAAGTGTGGGAGCCAAGCGAAGAGTGGAAGGGCGACTTTGCACGCGACTATATGTATATGGCCACCGCCTACTCTAACCTTACATGGAGCAACAATGCTGCCAAAAACCAGCTCGAACAAAACGACTATCCCACACTGAAGAAGTGGGCCTACGAGCTCTACCTTAAGTGGGCACGCACCGACAAGGTGAATGCCGGCGAGGTGCAACGCAACAATGCGGTGTGTTCCATACAGGGCAACCGCAACCCCTACATCGACTTTCCTAACCTTATGGAGTATGTGTGGGGCGACAGCGTGACCTACGCCTTCGACCCTGCCAACACACTCACATCAGAGGGAATCGGCGACGATGGCAACACTCCAAGCGACGTTGAACAGCTGATTTATTATGCCAACTTCAAGAAAATCGATGGCGGATGCACCATCGAGGCGGTGAAGAACCCAATTCCTGAGGTGGAGGTGTGGCAACGCTCTGCATCATGGGGATGGAAGGGCACAGGATCTATAAAACCAGAGGGGGCCAACTATGTGAAGAAGTACGATTCTGAGGCCTATCTGCTCACACCGGAGCTGAACCTTGAGGGCCTTGCCTCGGCACGGATGGCTTTCAACCATACCGTAAACTATGCCGCCAATCCTGCTGCCGTGCTGAGTGTGGAGGTGCGCCACAGCAAGGGCACCACCACTCTCGAGGGCATTCAGTGGCCCGCAGGCAACACATGGATATTCAACAACTCGGGCGACATTGATCTGACACCATTCGTAGGACAGCACATAAAGGTGGCTTTCCACTACACGGGCACTACAAAGGAGGCTTCGACGTGGGAGATTAGCGACCTTACAGTTACTGGAAAGAAGGTTACCACGGGCATCGGCAACACTACAGTGCAGGCCGGTAAGAGTTTCGACCCTACCCTGCCCTACACCATCTACGACACCACAGGCCGACGCCTCAACAGCTTGAACGGCTATAAGGGCATAGCAATAGTACGACAGGGGGGATGCACATACAAAATATTGAAGTAGTAGACTTGAAGCAATAAAACAACCCTAATGCATCAGGGCGACATAAAGACATTGGAGTATGGATCTGTGAGAGCAAGCGCTCTAAACACCCATGCTCCAATGTCTTTATGTGTTTGTGGGCTTTTGAAATCAAATAAATAGCCGTTTCTGACGATAATCAAGAAAAAAGTAGTAAGTTTGCAATCGTTTACAACAAACACACACACTTAGTTAGTAATTATTCAAAATGACATACATAAACAAATTCGTACAACTCAAGGCCTTTGCAAGGCAAGAAGCGCTGATGCTTGCAGCACTATGGACGGCGAGCTTCGCTCTGACCATGATGGCACAGGCTGGCGCCTTAGGCAATCTACTGGCGCTGAGCACACCATTCGTTGTGGTGTGGCGCACTAATGTGTTTCGCGACAAAGTGCTGGGCGGCATCATATCATGGCGCAGGGCATGGGCATTCTGCCTGTACATCTTTGTGTATGCCTCGCTGGCATTTGCACTGGTGCAGTTTGCCTATTTCCGATTTCTCGACCATGGCTCCTTTGCACAGCTTATCACCGACACCATGAACACCATGATGCCGCTATATGAGCAAAACGGCATGACAAAGGCCGAGGTAACGCAGAGCATCAATGCCATACGAGAACTAACACCCGTGCAATGGGCGTTTGTATTCATGCTGCAAAACATGATGATAGGAGCACTGGCAAGTGTGCCGCTGGCACTGATAAGCCGCAGAAAATAGCATGACTATCGGGCGGCAGCAGAAACGACGAGAGGTAATCCAACAAGACATAAAAAAACAATACAATCAATAAAAACATATACGGATATGGATATAACAGTGGTAGTGCCATTATTCAACGAGGAAGACTCGATACCCGAACTCTATGCGTGGATAGAACGCGTCATGAAGGCCAACAACTTCTCTTACGAAGTGATATTCGTGAACGATGGATCGACCGACCATTCATGGCAGGCAATAGAGAGCCTGGCACAGAAGTCGACACATGTGAAGGGCATAAAATTCCGCCGCAACTATGGCAAGAGCCCTGCACTGTACTGCGGATTTAAAGAGGCGCAGGGCGATGTGGTGATAACCATGGATGCCGACCTGCAAGACTCGCCCGACGAGATTCCAGGACTCTACCATATGATAGTGGACGAGGGCTACGACCTCGTGTCGGGATATAAGCAAAACCGAAAGCAAGGCGACCCAATATCAAAAACCATACCCACAAAGCTGTTCAATGCAACAGCACGAAAGGTGAGCGGCATACACAACCTGCACGACTTCAACTGCGGACTGAAAGCATATCGCAATGAGGTGGTGAAGAATATCGAAGTGTATGGCGAAATGCACCGCTACATTCCATATCTTGCCAAGAATGCAGGATTTGCAAAAATCGGCGAGAAGCCGGTGCACCACCAAGCACGCAAATATGGCAAGTCGAAATTTATGGGATGGAACCGATTCTTTAACGGCTATCTCGACCTGATAACGCTGTGGTTCCTATCAAGCTTCGGCAGAAAACCAATGCATGTGTTCGGTTTCTTGGGCACACTAATGTTCTTCATCGGTTTCGTGGCAGTGACAGTGCTGGGAGCCAACAAGTTGTGGTGCCTGGCACACGGCATACCGCAACGACTCATCACCGACTCGCCTTACTTCTTCATAGCACTCACCACTATGATGATTGGCACACAGCTGTTCTTGGCTGGATTCATAGCCGACCTGGTGAGCCGGTCATCGCTCAACCGTAACGACTATCAAATAGAAAAAACCATCAGATGCGAAGCCTGACGACAAAAATCATTGTGGCGGCAGCGTGCATAATGACACTGGCAGCATGCTCGTCGATAGACTGCCCGCTGAACCATAGCGTGTGCATAAAGATGCAATTCGCACCACCAGTAGACACACTGCACGACACGCTGACAATATTCACACCCGTAGACATCAGCAACCCTGAAAAAGACACGGTGCTCATAAACCGCATCGTGAACATCACCAGCGTGGCAGTGCCGATGAGCTACAGCCGAAGCGAAGATGCCTTCGTGCTCGACATAACGCAAACCGACACCAGACTGCACACGCTCGATACCATATGGGTGACAAAGGAGGATGAACCTCACTTCGAATCGGTAGACTGCAGCCCCACATTCTTCCATACAATAACGGGGGTAAGACACACCAATACGGTGATAGAAAGTGTAAAGATAAACTATAACAAGGTGACATATGATGATGCACAACCGCATTTACTCATTTATCTTAAAGAGCGCAATTAGCTTGCTATTGCTTACAGCAACACAGCACGTCATGGCAGCAAGCCATAAGCAAAGCAACACCGAAGCCAAGCACGACTCCATACCGCTGCTACGAGGCATTGCCGTGTCGGCAGACATCGTGGGACTGGTGCAAAGAATGGTAAGCGACTACGGACAATATGAGGCTGCACTCAGAGTGAACCTTAAAGACAAGTGGTTTCCAGTGGCAGAACTAGGACTTGGCACCGCCGATGCCGACGACCCTACCACTAAACTCTGCTACAAGACATCAGCACCATATGGCAAATTGGGACTCGACTTCAACATAGCTAAAAACAAGCACGACGACTATAGAATTTATGCTGGTGTGCGATATGCCATGACCTACTATAAATTCGATGTGAGCAGCCACGACATCAACGACCCTATATGGGGCGACCCTGCCAATTATGAGGCAAAAGGGGTGAAAGCCAACTGCCATTGGGCTGAGCTGGTGTTTGGAGTGGACGCAAAAATAGTGAAGCCATTACGACTGGGATGGTCGTTCAGATACCGACGACGACTGATGCACGACGATGGAAACATTGGCAACACATGGTATGTGCCGGGATATGGGCGACAGGGAAGCACACGACTCGCCGGAACATTCAACGTGATATTCGAACTTTAAAAAGAAAGAATCTCTATGAACAAAAAGAAGATATTGTGGCAGATGCCACTATTGCTGCTGCTGATAGTGGGCACCATATATATAGCACGCCAGCAACGGAGCATGCCATATCATACCGACGAGGGAAAGGTGTTTGGCACCTTTTATCACATTACATATCAGAACGACTCATCATTAGAGGCCGACATTCTGGCAGAACTGGCAAAGGTGGACAGCGCACTGTCGACATTCAACAAGGCTTCAATAATATCACGCATCAACCGCGGAGAGAAAGCACGCACCAACGACATGTTCGACGAGGTGTTTGGCATGGCAGAAAAAGTGGCTGCCAACACCAATGGTGCCTTCGACATAACAGTGGCACCACTGGTAAATGCGTGGGGCTTCGGATTTAAAACCGGAACACCTCCCACAAAATACCAAATAGACTCGCTAAGAAACATCGTGGGATTTCATAAAGTGACGCTGAAACAGCAACAAGTGCTTAAAGCCGACCCACGCATCATGCTCGACTGCTCTGCCATTGCTAAAGGCTACGGCTGCGACGTGGTGGCAAAACTACTGAAAAGCAAGGGCATAAACAACTATATGGTGGAGATTGGAGGCGAAGTGGTGACACATGGCATCAGCCCAAAACGACTGCCATGGAGAATTGGAGTGACAAAGCCTACCGACGACTCACTGGCTATAGACAAAGAACTGCAGACAGTGCTCAACGTTAAGGATATGGCAATGGCAACCAGTGGCAACTACCGCAACTTCTACTACCGCAACGGCAAGAAATACGCCCACACCATCGACCCAGCAACAGGCTACCCCGTACAGCACAGCCTGTTATCGGCAACAGTGCTGACAAAGCAATGTGCCATTGCCGATGCATATGCCACAGCATTCATGGTAATGGGATTGGAGAAGACAAAACAGCTGCTCGCACAACACCCAGAATTGATGGCATACCTCATATACACTGGCAAAAATGGCGAACTATGCACATGGAGCTCACCATCCTTGAATATTGAGTTTTGAGATGCAGCAGAGCTGCAATTTTGAGTTTTGAGTTTTGAATTTTGAGTTGTTGCCTTCGGCAATTTTGAATTTATCAATTTTGAGTTATGAATTCACAGCTCAAAACTCGCAAACAACGAAAATTCAAAATTCAAAACTCACAATGCGCCCACGGCGCACAACTCAAAACTCAAAATTCAAAACTCAAAACTGCGCCCACGGCGCATCTCAAAATTCAAAACTCAAAACTCAAAAGTATGGATCTATATCACAAACTACAGAGTTCTCCTCTATTCCAAGGCCTTAGCTCCGACAACCTGATGCAGATAATAGGGCAGACAAAATTCATATTCCACAAATATGCACCTGGCGACATCATAAAGCAGGAGGGCGAGCCATACAAAGAGATAACACTGCTCATAGACGGCACCGTCAATATCACATCATGGGCCGACGACCACGGATACAGTATAGAAGAGGTGGCTAATGCACCATACACCATACAACCAGAACGATTGTTCGGACTCACACAACACTCGGCAGCCACAATAACGGCAGCCACCACATGCCACACCGTGGCAATAGACAAAAACAGCATTATGCACATATCCGATGAATTTATAATTTTTAGGATAAACCTTCTGAACATCATATCTACCACAGCACAACGACAAGGCAGAAACATGTGGCACCCCTGCCCTACCAACACACAGAAACGCATAGCACAATTCATAAAAACACGATGCACACTGCCATACGGCCCAAAAACCATACGCATTAAGATGACACGCATGGCAACAGAAATAGGCACCAGCCGAACCGAAGTGTCGAAGGCACTCAACGCCATGAAAGCAAGCAAACTGCTACACTTCAGCAGAGGAATAATAACAATAAGCAAAATCCAACTATTATAACAAGCAAAACCAAACTATTATAATAAGCACAAATCCAACTATTATAATAAGTTAAAACACACATACCACGATTTGCATGTAACATATTTTCTGTAAATTTGCATACTGATATATCACACCACATTTTTTAGTATGTTAGAAAATAATGTCACGCCTACAACGGAGCGCAAGAATCCGTTTTTTGAACCATATAACACCCCACACGACACTGTCCCATTCAGCCGCATACAAACAGCCCACTACGAAGAGGCATTCATAGAGGGCATCCGACGCGACGACGAAGAGATAGCCAAAATAGTGAACGACCCCGAAGAGCCAACATTCGAAAACACCATTGTGCGTGTCGACAACGAAAATGGCGAGAACTATTACGATCTTCTCGGACGTGTGTCGACAGTGTTCTCGTGCATGCTGAGCGCCGAGACCAACGACGAACTCGATGCCCTGGCACAGAAAATGAGTCCGCTGCTCACAAAACATGCCAACGACGTGAAGCTCAACAAACAACTGTTTGAGCGAATAAAATATGTGTACGAACACCACCGACCACTCACTCCCGAAGAACAAATGCTACTCGACAACTGCTACGACGGATTTGTGCGTAGCGGTGCACTGCTCGACGACAATGGCAAGCAGCAGTTGCGACAACTCACCGAAGAGGCAAGCATGCTGTCGCTGCAGTTCTCGCAAAACCTGCTGAAGGAGAACAAGGCCTTCACACTGCACATCACCGACGAGAAGCAACTCGATGGGCTGCCCGAAACAGCACGAGAGGCAGCAGCACTTGCTGCAAAAGAGGCCGACAAGGAGGGATGGCTATTCACACTCGACTATCCGAGCTATTCGCCATTTATGACCTACTCCACACAGCGCGAACTGCGACGACAGATGTATATGGCACGCAACACCGAGGGAACACACGACAACAGCGAGAACAACATAGATATCTGCAAACGACTCATCAACCTACGCCGAGAAATAGCACAACTGCTGGGCTACGACACCTATGCCGACTATGTTCTGGTGCACCGCATGGCATCAAACACTCAAAACGTGTACAAGCTGCTCAACGACCTTATCGATGCATATAAACCAACAGCCATCGACGAAGTGAAAGCTATAGAGGCAGAGGCACGTCGCAGCGAGGGCAACGACTTTGAGGTGCAGCCTTGGGACTTCTCATACTACTCACACAAGCTGCAGATGCGTGAGTTTAACCTCGATGCAGAGATGCTGCGACCTTACTTCGAACTACAACGCGTCATCGACGGAGTGTTCACACTGGCAGGCAAGCTCTATGGCATCACCTTCAAGCCATGCAACGACATACAGGTGTATCACCCAGATGTAAAAGCATACGAGGTGTTCGACAAAGACGGCAAATTCCTCGCCGTGTTCTATGCCGACTTCCACCCACGCAAGGGGAAACAAGGAGGAGCATGGATGACAGAATTCCAAGGCCAATGGATAGACCGTAAGGGCAACAACGTGCGACCACATGTGAGCGTGGTGATGAACCTCAGCAAGCCTACCGAACAAAAACCGGCACTGCTAACGCTGGGCGAGGTGGAGACATTCTTGCATGAGTTCGGACACTCGCTGCACGGAATATTTGCCAACACACGCTTCGAGAGCCTGAGCGGCACAAATGTGTGGTGGGACTTTGTGGAGCTGCCGTCGCAGTTCATGGAGAACTATGCTGTGGAGAAAGATTTTCTACGCACATTTGCTTTCCACTATCAGACTGGTGAGCCAATGCCCGACGAACTAATAGACCGCATTGCCAAAAGCCGCAACTTCATGGTGGCTTACGCATGCCTAAGGCAGGTGAGCTTCGGACTGCTCGATATGGCTTACTACACACAGAAAGAACCATTCAACGAGGATATCATAAAGTTCGAAAAGAAAGCATGGCAAAAGGCTATCGTTATGCCACAACTGCCCGACACCTGCATGACAACACAGTTCTCGCACATCATGGCAGGAGGATATGCAGCCGGATACTATAGCTACAAATGGGCAGAAGTGCTTGACGCCGATGCCTTCAGCGTGTTCAAGAAGAATGGCATCTTCGACCCAAAAACAGCACAAAGCTTCCGCGACAACATTCTCTCCAAGGGAGGCACAGAACACCCCATGACACTCTACAAGAGATTTCGCGGACAGGAACCAACTATCGACGCTTTACTCGAACGCAATGGAATTAAACGATAACAAAGAAAAGCAACTGCGTCTCGACCTGCGCTATCTGCGCATGGCACGCATTTGGGCAGAAAACAGCTACTGCCAACGACGCAAAGTGGGAGCACTTGTGGTGAAAGAAAAAATGATTATAAGCGATGGCTACAACGGCACGCCAAGCGGATTCGAAAATATCTGCGAAGACGACAACAACATCACCAAACCCTATGTGCTACATGCAGAAGCCAATGCCATAACAAAGCTGGCACGCAGCTCCAACAACAGCGATGGAGCAACACTCTATGTCACGGCAGCACCATGCATAGAATGTGCGAAACTGATAATACAGGCTGGCATAAAACGCGTGATTTATGCAGAGCAATACCGACTCACAGATGGCTTGGATTTGCTCCGCAGAGCCAATATTGAAGTAACATATCTAAACCCAGACGATTATGAGCAAAAATAAACCAAACCGATTCATGCCTCTTATCATGGCAGCATGTGTGGTGGTGGGAATAATCATAGGCACTTTCTATGCCAATCACTTCTCGAGCAATAGGCTCAACATCATCAATTCGGGATCCAACCGCCTGTCGAACTTGCTGCACATCATCAACGACCAGTATGTAGACAAGGTAGACATCGACTCGCTCGTGGACATGGCAATACCACAGATTCTTGCCGACCTCGACCCACACTCGGTGTATTTCAGTGCCAAGGATGTTCCTGCCGTCGGCGACGACCTTAAAGGCTCGTTCTCGGGAGTGGGCATAGAATTCACCATCAGGCAAGACACCATACATGTGCAGAACGTAATAAAGAACGGACCGGCACAGAAGGTGGGCGTGCTAGCTGGCGACAAGATAGTAAGCGTTGACGGAAAGCCTTTCGTAGGAAAGGTGGTGACCACCGACGAGGCAATGCGCCGACTAAAGGGTCAAAAAGACACTAAGGTGAAACTCGGCATAATGCGCTACGGACAGAAGGGTGTGAAATACTTCACCATAACACGAGGCGACATTCCACAAAAGAGCATCACTGCTACTTATATGCTCGACAAGACCACGGGATACATCAAGATAAAGAACTTCGGAGAGAACACCTATCCAGAACTGCTCATTGCCTTGGCACAACTGTCGCAACAGGAGTTCACCAATCTCGTTATCGACTTGCGCGACAACACCGGAGGATACATGAATTCTGCCATACAGATGGCAAACGAATTCTTGCCCAAAAACCGACTCATAGTGTATATGCAGGGACGCAAATCACCACGCCAGGACTTCCGTTCCGATGGTCATGGTTCCTATCAGCACATACCATTGGTAGTGCTCATCAACGAGGGCTCGGCATCGGCATCGGAGATTTTTGCTGGCGCCATGCAAGACAACGACCGTGCCACCATCATCGGTCGCCGCTCTTTCGGCAAAGGACTGGTGCAAAAGCAGATGGAATTTCCTGATGGTTCTATGATCCGACTTACCATAGCTCGCTACTATACGCCTTCAGGCCGATGCATACAGAAACCATTCACAGCAGGCGACAATAAAGACTATAACGACGATTTGCTGGCTCGCTACCAGCATGGTGAATTCTTCTCGCAAGACAGCATAAAACACATCGGACCAGCCTACCACACTACAATAGGACGCACAGTGTATGGCGGTGGCGGCATAACCCCAGACATCTTCGTGCCAGAAGATACACTTGGCATGACAAGCTATTATAAGCAGGCAGCAATGTCGGGACTGATACTGCAATTCGCATTCAGCTATACCGACTACAACCGCACTAAGCTCAATAGCTATAAGGATATGATGGAGATGGCAAAATATCTGGTAAGCCAAAACACCGTAGAACAGTTTGCCACCTATGCCGACCGATGCGGTCTGAAGCGACGAAACATAATGATACGCAAGTCGCACAAGTTATTGGAGCGCTACATTAACTCGCGCATTATATATAATATGCTCGACGACCAGGCATGGACACAATATATCAATGCCGACGACCCTACCATAAACATGGCTTTAAAAGTGTTGAAGAATGGGAAAGCATTTCCACAGAAGCCTTTGATTAAAAAGGCATCGGCAAAGAAAAGAAAAAAGAAATAAAGAATACATGGATAAAAACCAACTCCGCAAGGAGGTAAGAAACCGCAAACGACAGTTCGACATACAAAAACTTGGCGAACTGTCGTTTGCCGTAATAATGCAACTGCTAAAACATCCAAAGCTTAAGCAGGCACAAACCATTATGCTCTATCACTCTCTGCCCGACGAGGTGTGCACACACACCCTTGCCGACAGTTTGCTGGCAAGCGGCAAGATAATAGTGATGCCACGCGTCACCGGCAATGCAACAATGGAACTGAGAATGTATTCTGGACCTAAATCGCTCGCTGTCGGTGCCTACGGCATAATGGAACCTATTGGCAGTGTGTTCAACGATTATGCCGCTATCGACCTTGCCATAATTCCTGGCATGGCATTCGACAAAGAAGGCAACCGCTTGGGGCGTGGCAAGGGATATTACGATCGTTTTCTGCCAAACATTGCCAACGCCTACAAAATCGGGTTGGCATTTGGCTTTCAGATGTTCAGCCACATACCCACCGATAGCAACGATATTAAAATGAATGAAGTGATTGCAGATTGCAACACATTTAGTTAATCCGATTCGGTATAACAATCGATTTGGGTTAATCCGATTCGGTATAACAATCGATTTGAGTTAATACACCCTTACATCCGTTATCACTTGGCTGCCGACAGCCTGATTTAGTCGACGCACCAATTGGCTGCGCATCATAGAGAGGTCTTGTCGGAGCGCAGGATTTTGTATTTTCACGAAAAGTGTCTGATTTCTGATGGTCTTCTCCTCAGTATATCGTGCCACGGTAGCCCCTACAACAGTGTCCCACGCATCTATCACACGCTTCTGCAACAGTGGAGTCTCCAAGCCCTCCCGCCGCAGATACATGTTAAGCAAATCGGATATCGACTTTACATCGCGTCTGAACATAATGTTTTAATTATATTTTTCGTGAATATTATCTTACTCCACAATTCTATTTCTCGTGGATATTACCATTTTCCACAGCAAATAACTTATAATCGTGCCCCACTTTACTGAGTATATTGTCGAGATGGTCGCGGTTGGTGTCGGTAATGAATATCTGTCCGAATCCATCTCCTGCCACAAGTTTCACTATCTGCTCCACACGATGCGCATCGAGTTTGTCGAATATATCATCGAGCAATAGCAATGGTGTTGTAGCAGATGCTGTGCGCCGTAAGAAATTGAACTGTGCCAACTTCAGCGCCAGCACAAATGTCTTGTGTTGGCCTTGCGACCCTTCGCGCTTTATCTGATATCCACCGAGCGTCATCTCCAAATCGTCGCGATGAATGCCATGCAGCGAATAGCCAACAGCACGATCTTTAAAACGGTCGCGCCGGATGACATCGAGCAGCGGACCGCGCTGGGCATGCGACACATATCTCAGCGACACCTCTTCATGACCATCCGACACATGGTTGTAGATATCTTGAAACACTGGCACCAAGCGCTCTATAAAATCATGCCTTGCATGAAATATTGCTTCGCCATGTCGTGCCATCTCGTCCTCCCAAATATCTAGGAGTGCGGCATCGGGCTCTGTCTCCATTTTTAGCAAGGCATTGCGCTGTGTGAGTGCTTTATTGTAACTATTTAGCCGCTCTATGTATGTATTGTCGTATTGCGAAATGACAATATCCATGAGGCGGCGGCGTTCTTCGCTGCCGCCCACAATGAGCGTGTTGTCGGCAGGCGACACAAAAACGAGAGGTATCAACCCAATGTGCTGCGACAGGCGTTTATACTCTTTCTTGTCGCGTTTGAAATGCTTCTTGGTGCCACGCTTCATTCCGCAATACACCGAGATGTCGTCGCCTTGCTCATTTTGGTATATTCCATCAATAACGAAAAAATCTTGGTCGTGCATTATCACCTGTGAGTCGATGGGATTGAATGCGCTTCTACAAAACGAGAGGTAGTAGAGTGCATCAAGAAAATTTGTCTTACCCTCGCCATTACAACCCAAAAAGCAATTCATCTTGGGCGATAAATTGAGCGACACCTCACGCAGATTTTTGAAATTTATAATGGAAATACTCTTTAATATCATTCAAACATATAATTTATCCTGACTTTTTGGCAGGTTGTTAGTTCTTGCAAAGTTACCCCTTTATCAGTGAAAAAAGAAAAAAAGATAGAATAAATTTCACTATATGAGATAAATTGCTTAATTTTGCGAAACATTTATGCCATGCCGTTTCTGTGCTTTGTCGCAGACAGACAGATAGTAACAGGCAGCCACCAACAGGAGAGGCAAATTGATGAGGGAAACTAAACCATCAATGGGTTAAACCGATGAGGAAACCGAACCATCAATGGGTTGAACCGATGAGGAAACCGAACCATCAATGGAACAGACTGAACCGATGAGCAAGAATAAACATCGGTGAGGTGAGCCCCTAAAGTGGCAACAGCAGAATGGTAATAAGAAAAGGAATTATAGAAGAAATAAAAAAACAAAAGATAAATGGCAAACAAAATTGATTTTGGGGCATCTACTAACAAGGAGAGCCACAACAACTCAGAAGCATTATTAATTAAATTCAAGAAACAAATCATCATAGCATTAGTTGCTATTGTAGTTGTAATTGCAGGCTTGTTGCTCTACACAACCTACTATTCTGGTCCGCTCGCCGACAAGGCAAGCACTGCTTTGGCAAAGGGTCAGCAGTATTTCAACAATGAGCAGTTCGACAAGGCTCTCAACGGCGATGGTGCTGGCTATGCAGGATTCGTGAAGATAGCAAGCGACTACAGCCACACCGATGCAGCCAACCTTGCTAACCTTTATGCTGGTTTGTGCTACGCCAACCTCAACAAGTGGGCTGAGGCAGTGACCTATCTTGAGAAGTTCTCAACAAAGGATGATGCAATGATAAGCCCAACAGCGAAGGCAGCTCTTGGCGATGCTTATGCCAACACCGACAACCTCGATAAGGCTATCGACTGCTTTAAGAAGGCTGCCGACATGGCAGACAGTAAGGCTGCTGACGACACCAACACCAGCCTGTCTCCAACATTCCTCGTTAAGGCTGCCGTATTGCTCGAAAAGCAGGGTAAAAACGATGAGGCTCTGAAAATCTACAAAGACATCAAGAAGAAGTATCTCAATGCTGCCATTGTTCAGAGCTCTGAAATCGACAAATACATTGAACGCCTTGAGCAGAAATAAATCTCGACAGACAATAAACATGTGACATACACACAACCGAAAGACGCGTTCCTGATGATGTTCGGGAGCGCGTTTTTCAGTTGTCGCCACACATTCATAGAATAACAAAACATCTTAAAACAATAAAACCCATGGCTACTTCTCAGCATAATCTTTCAGAATACGAATTCTCATCAATCCCCGATGCAAGCAACATGTGCTTTGGCATCGTTGTGGCAGAGTGGAACGAAGACATCACCGGTGCGCTTCTCGACGGCTGTGTGAAGACTCTTGAAAAGCATGGTGCTCTGCCCGAAAACATACATGTAAAAACCGTTCCTGGTAGTTTCGAACTCGTGTATGGTGCTCATCAGATGGTGCTTCATGGCGACTACGACGCTGTGATAATCCTTGGCAGCGTGATACGCGGCGAGACTCCACACTTCGACTATATCTGCCAGGGCGTCACCTACGGCATAGCCCGCCTCAACACCACCAGCGAGACACCTATTATATATGGTCTGCTCACTACCAACGACAAGCAGCAAGCTCTCGACCGCTGTGGTGGCAAATATGGCAACAAGGGCGACGAGTGTGCCATCGATGCCATAAAAATGGCTAAATTCTAATCGCCAAACAGATATCAGAGTTAAGCAAAAATCGCTTAGGAAGAAAAACCTAAGCGATTTTTGCTTTTCCAATATTTGAGTTTTGAGATGCAGCAGAGCTACAATTTTGAGTTGTGAGTTTTGAGTTTTGAGTTGTGCGCTTTGCGCATTTTGAGTTTTGAATTTTGAGTTGTGCACTGCGCGCATTTTGAATTAAAGAATTTTGAATTCTGAATTCGCAGCCTAAAACCGCCAACAGCGAAAAATCAAAATGAATAATTCAAAATTGCCGAAGGCAACAACTCAAAATTTAAAATTCAAAATTGAACAATTCAAAATCGGCGTAGCCGACAATTCAAAACTCAAAAACTCCCCATTATCTTCTCTCTACATTGCTCCATGAGCCATTTTGGTGTGCTTGTAGCTCCACATATTCCCACTGTTTGTGCTCCGCTGAACCACTCCATATCAATTTCTTCTGGACTTTCTATCTGATGACTGTTTTCGTTCACGCTGCAACACTCATTGAAGAGCACTTTTCCATTGCTGCTTTTTCTTCCCGACACAAATATTATCACGTCATGTCGTGCTGCAAAAGCAGCGATATTGGGCATTCTGTTTGCCACCTGTCGGCATATAGTGTCGAAGCTTTTGAATGTGGCGCCATCGCTCATATGCTGCTGAATATAATCGATGATGTTATGAAAGCCTTGTAGCGATTTGGTCGTTTGCGAATATAGATAAATGTCGCGTGTAAAGTCGAGTCGTGCTGCATCATCAACGTTCTCCACCACCATTGCCATGCCATTGGTCTGCCCCACAAGTCCAAGCACTTCAGCATGTCCTCTCTTTCCGAATATCACTATCTGTGCATTGGGATTGGTGTCGTACTGTAGTTTTATGCGTCGCTGCAGTGCCAGCACCACAGGACATGTTGCATCTATAATGTCTATATTGTTGCCATGAGCAAGCGTATAGGTTTCGGGCGGTTCACCATGAGCTCTGAGCAGCACTTTTGCCTTATGCAGCGAGCGCATCTCTTCGTGGTTGATGGTGATGAGCCCCTGTTCATGCAGTCTCTTCACCTCCATACCATTATGCACAATATCCCCCAAGCAATATAGAGTGTTACCCTTGGCAAGTTCCTCTTCTGCTTTTTTTATTGCCGTTGTCACTCCGAAGCAAAATCCGCTTTCCTTATCGATTTCTATAATCAGATTATCATTTGTTGCCATCGTCTGTCTTTATCTTTATCGTCACCTTTGGTTGTTTCGGGTCGTTGGTAATCATCAGAATTCGTGGTGCAGATCGTGCAGTTTTTATCAGTCGTCGTTCTGCCGTAACCTTTATTTTTGCTGTTTCTCCGGGTTCAAGATTTTGCTTTTGCAGCGACACCTGCAATCCCACAGTAAACATCTGCAGTGAGCGGATGTTGAGTGTTGTCTTGCCATCGTTGCGTATAATTATTTCTCCCTTCAGTTTCTTCTTTCCATTGAAAGCACCGAGGTTCAATTCCTTTGTCGAGATATACAATCTTGGCGCCTTAGCCAGTTGCTTTGATGTGAGATTGTCGAATTTAGGCAGTAATACTGCCGAGACTCCAATCTCCTTATCGTGGCTTACACGGTCGCCAGGGAATTCTCCAAGATATACCGATGTCTGTGTCAGTCCCATATCCTTTAGGTGTCGTGAGTCGAGTGTCATGGTTACGATGCCACTTCGTCCAGGCAATATTTTCGATGGCGACACATCAGCAATGAGATATTGTGGCAGGTGCATCACCACAGGCTCTATGGTCTGACTTGTGGTGTTGCGTATATGTATTTTCTTCTGTGGTCGCTCTCCACGATTCACGTCGTCGAACTCCACATCGTTGCAGTCGGCACTGATGTTTCCGAGCATGAAGTCGTATTGTCCTCCGAAGTCCACCACCTCTCTCACAACGTTGCCTCTCACTCTAAGTACGAGCGGTTTGTTTTTTGCATCGGCATACACATCGACAAATTTGTCGAAGTGTCCCATTGTCTGTGCATCGTATGTCACTCGCACTGTAAACTTGCTTCCTGCAGCGATATCACCTTTTGGATAGTCAACCGCTGTGCATCCGCAACTTGTTCGCACATCCACAATGCGTATTGGTGCATTGCCTTTGTTCTTTATCACAAACTCGGCAGTTGTTGGCGTCTGATAAGCAATCTGTCCGCAGTCCACCACCTTATTTACAGCAGTGAGTCTCTGTGCCCACGCCATGTTGGTAGCCATTGAAAGAAGTATGGCTGATATAAATAATTTGTTCATTGTCTTGATCGTATTTATAGATTTATTCTACCACCAGTTTTGCCGCCTTTGTTCGTGCTCCGAACTCCGGACTATAAGCACACTGCACTGTGCATGTGCCTGTGTGATATGTGCCTTTACGGTCGACATAATATTCCTGTTCCACCACATGTTGTCCTTTGGCAAAGGTGTCGAAGAAGAAGTAGGTTGCATTATCCTTTGTTGAGCAATAGCAGCCATCACGATATCCACTAAGCTGCGCTGTAGGTTCGAGGCATGCAGCCCTCTTGTCGGCAATCATCACGAAGTCGTAGTCACGGTCGGCATCCACAATTATTCTCACCACTATTCTATCGCCTATACATAGCTTCACTTTGTCTTCTGTGCAAGCCACGCCGTTCTTCACTATCTCTCGCTTCACCTTCATGCCTGTGGCAGTAGCGGCAATAGAGTCAGCACTCTGCATTGACTGTGCATACACCGCTCCCCACGCCATCTTGCCCGATGCCTTGCTGATGATAAGGTTGTTCATTTCTGTTCCGCTTTTCACCATCTTTGCATATCCTACCATTGCCTGCGCCTTTGGTGCAGTCCATTTCTTTCCGTTGAGTGTCAGCTCTACGCTACCAGCCTCTTCTGCTTTAAGTGCTGCCACATTGCCATTGAGGAAAGCATACACCGCATCTGCCGTATTGATAGGTGTGGTCCATGCCTGTGTACGTTTCGACTGCAGCAGCCATCGCTTCATATCGTCGATGGTGCTCTTGTCGTCGGGGGTAAGCATTTGTAACGCTTCTATGGCAGCCACCTGTGTTGGTATGCGATAGTCGCACCACGAATAGCGAGCCTTTGGTGTGTCGAAATAGCGGCCCATATCGTTGCTCATCACCATATATTGTTTTATGCTTTCGAGCATGTCGGCAGCCTGCTTTCTGTAGCCATTGTCTGCGAGCACCACCGCTGCCATAGCCTTCTGACAAATGTCGAGCTGTGGGTTTGCGGTCGCAATCAAATCAAGCAGATATTTATAGTTTGCCAGCGTTGCGCCTTTCATGTTGCGCTTGGCGAGCGTGCTTGCATAGAGATAACCTATAGCCTGCTCGCTTGGCACGGGCATTCCTAAGCCCTTAGCCTGCTGCTGTTGCATACTCTGCACCTCGTGTGCCATCTGCTTGTCCATGAATTTGAATGCAGCGGCTACGATGCCTGCCGTTTCGCTTTGGTTGCCAATCATGGTGTTGAGTCGCACCAGCATCTGCAGCACCCTGCCAGTGAGTGGTGTGCTACCCGTCATGCCCTTCCACCACGCAAACGATCCATCTTCGTTTTGCAGCAACGAGAGCTTTGCTATGTTGTTTACAATGCGATAATTGGTTAGCGACTCGTCAAAATAGTTCAAAAGCATCTGCTGCTGTTCACCCTCTCGCTGTGCCTCAAGCACCCATGGCGTTTCGTCGAGCAACAGTTGCTTCAGTTCAGCATTTGCCTGCAACCTACTCTGCATTGCCCCACCACCAATGGTGGCAGTCTGCTTCTGCCACGCCGTCAGTGTCTGTTTTATTTCAGGCACCGAGTGCAATATATTCCGGCTGATGGCATTGGCATAATAAGCCGATGCCAGCGATATAGCATTGTCGGCATCGGCATCGGCGAGTGCAGGCAATGCCTGAATCATCATCCATGCAGGATTGTCGGTTGTCTCCACAGTGAGCACATTGCCATCGGCAGAACCAAACATCTGCTTCAGGTCGATACAGAGTTTGTCGTTCTCGCCCAGTGTGAATGCTTTGGTATTTGTCAGCATCTCCTTCTGTGGCACCACCGCCAGATAATGTTGCTCGCCATCGCTCCATGCGCCAGCTTCGGTGCTTATTCGGCAGATGAGCAATCCATCGGCAGAAATGCTTCTCATGTCAAAATCGAAGTCGACGCTCAATTGCTCGCCAGCCTTAGCATTATATCTACACTCCTTACGATACACCACCTTATTATTATCGGGGTTGATGAACTGCATTTTTGCCACTCCCCTCACACTCTTGTTCGAGAGGTTATAGATTCGTGCCGATATGGTGCCGCAATCTGCCCGACGCACAAATCGTGGCATATTAGGCTGTATCATCAGCATCTTTTTTGCCACTGCTACGGCTGCTATCTGTCCATAGTTCAAATCCTTGTCGTGTGCCATAGCATAGAGTTGCCATGTGGTAAGGCTTTCTGGCAGCGTGAAGCTGATGTTCACATTACCCTTATTGTCGGTTACAAGCCCTGGATAGAAGAATGCAGTCTCGGCAAGGTTGGCTCTCATCGGTGTGTTGGCAGTGTCAGTGGCACTCTTCATCACTACAGCTGGCTCTACAACGCCATCAGCAGCACCGCCTGCTTTCGCCATCAGCAGTTTGCGGTCGGTGGACGGCTGGCGTGTGGCGCTTGCATTGATGGCGTCTGTGCTGATGGCACACTCTTTATACAGCAAGCGACAGCCGTATTGCCATCCGCACGAAGCGAAATGGCTGAAGTCGAGTGCCCGTTCATCGAGAAATTTCATTGGCATCTCGCTATATATATATACGTTGTTGTCGGTACATCCATTCCATCCCATCCACGGCACATTTGTATATACGGGCAGTTCAAAGCTGGTGGAGTGTGGTCGAAGCTGGTCGAGTGCTTTGTCGTAGAGTGTAGCAAGCAGCTGTGCCTTTGCCGGTGTTCCATCGGGGTGTGTTATGTTCAATGTCCACGTTTGCTTATGTCCTGGTGTGAGATGGTCGCGGAAGGTAGTCCACTTGATGTTGAGTCGTGCATCGGGCAGTGGCCGTTCTATTCGTGCCGTGTGCTGATAAGCCTTGCCATCCTTCACCCAGCACATCGACAGCGTTATGCCGTCGCCCCACTCTGGCTTGTAGCTAATGGCTCGTGTGCGCACCTCCCTATAGAGTTGCGCTCTACCATCCTCGATTATTGTAGCTCCAGCCACCATGGTATATACCACATGCTGTATGGAGTCGCTTGATCCTATCTGTATGTACACCGGGCTGCCATCTACAGGGAAACGCTCTGCCGACTGATAGAACCAGTCGTGTGTGGGCACTGCTACCTTGCGGTCGTCGTAGCAGAAGGTGATGAACGATGTAGTTAGCGTGTCGCCTTGGCAATAAGCCACCAGATGATGCTTTGCCGATGTCCACTTAGAGGCATCTATACGAGCAGGATGGTTTGCCTTGCACGTGTGCTTGGTACCATCGATATAGAATGTAATGTCGGCATCTATCGGTTGTCCGGCATTGTTTATATAGGCAAAACTGATGGTGTGCAGGCTGTCGCGAAGCACTCTTCCAGGCACATCGCATGTAAGCATTGTGGGATGGTCGCTCCATGGCAAGTTTATCTCGCCCATCTGTGTTTCGCCAGCAATATCGGTGGCAAGCGCCTGTACCACGAAATCGTAGTAGCGGTGTGGATGGTCTTCGTAGCTGTCGGGCACTTTTATGGGCACTTTTATGCTGAAGCATCCCTCAGCATCGGTGCGCACTGTATCTGTCAGCACCTGCTCCACTGGCTCATCGCCAGCAGCATATCCGCGCCAGAAGAATGCCGGACGACGCACTGCACTCACTGCCACGCTGGCGCCCTGCACTGGCACACCGGCAAAGCTCACAGCCTTGCCCCTTACAGTAGCCTTGTCGCCAGCAGCATATTTGCCTTCGGGTTTGCCCATCTCCACTCTGAATGTTGGGCGTTTATATTCCTCTACCGAGAAGTTGGCATACGCCGTCTGTCCATAGTCGCTACGCACAGTGTATATGCCATTAAGGGCACCCTGCGGCAAAACGAAGTCGGCTGTAGCCATGCCATAGTCGTCGCTTACGACTGTCTTCGACGCCACTTCCTTGCGGTTGGCATCGCGCATGGTGAGCGTTATGTTCTGACCCGCCACTGCAGCGCCCTTAAAGAGTGTGTTGTCGTAGCTATATGCCACCAGCGCCACATGCACCGTTTGCCCTGGGCGATAAATGCTTCGGTCGGTATAAATGCGTGCCTGCTTTATTGTGGCTTTGGTTGCGTAGTAGTAGAAGCGTGAGCCCAGCCTCATTGTTGGCAGAGCATTATCGGTGGCAGTATGCACCCTATATGCATCGGGGTCTTTACCCTGGGTTCTGCTTATATAACACTCTCCATTTTCGTCGCATGTATATGTGGTTATAGCAGGCTTTTCGGAGTCCTTGCCATAAGTTACGATGTCTACTTTTGCGCCCGGCACGGGCAGTCCGTCGCTTGCTGTGAGCACTGCCATTCTGATGCGCCCTCCAGGCAGCGCCTCTTGTACGGGATATAGATTGCTCACTCTAAGCAGTGAGCGCTCCACTGGCACAGTGGCATTATCGGCAGCCACCTCCACCAGATACATTCCCGCTGGCAAAGCAGCTATCTGCATGGTGTCGCGCAAGGTGCGATAGGCAGGCACTCCCACATATCGGCGTATGTCGGTGGCGTCAGGCGCCGAGCCAGCAACCATCTTGCTCAGTCGGTCGTAGTCGATATTGTCCGTCGCCACTAATGGCGACGTGGCATCGATGTTCAGACGCCTCACACTAAGTCGCACCTCACCAATGTTGTTGACAGCCATCAGCACCACCTGCCGTGGTTCTCCAGCCACAACTATCTGCGATCCCAACGAGGCATGGAGCGATGGCAGTGTGAGCTTTCGCTGTGCGTTGCGCAGAATATTCATGCGTTGCCATGCGCCCCACTTCACAAGAGCATAGTTTATGAAGTTCATCTTGTCATCGGCAGTAACATCGTCGGCACCCTCCATGTAGGCATAGCGTTCTATTGCTATCTCGCCTGCCACATCGAGGTCGGCATAATGTTGTGTCAGCGAGTCGAGTTGCTGCACATATTTCGATTTCTTCACCCTTCCGGCATCGTTGGCACGGCGCTTCGCCTTTACAATATGTAGCGCAGTGAGGCATGCCGCCTCGCGCTTGCCATGGGCATCGTAGTAGGCATGCATGCCCTCATAGTCGTCTGCTGCCATACCAACGATGTGCAGCATGTCGTCGTAGAAGCATTTGGAGTCGATTCCGCCCTCCACATATGGCTTATAGCCAGTAGCAAAAGCCTGTGCCAAGTCGTGCGGATGGCTCATTGCCTTGGCAAAATAGCTCTTTGCTAATGCCTTGGCTCCATCAAATCGAGCCGGATTATGGGCATATATCTGCCCCAATGCCGTCTGATATATGGCTGCGAGCACATTGTCGCCAACAGCCACTGCACACTGTTCAAAGTGCTGCAACTCTGCCACTTCCGAGTTTAGCGAGTCGGGCGATAGGGTTGCAATTGTGGTGAGTCTGCACATCTGTGCTTTTATCAAATGTCCGTAGGCTTTTTCCTTTTGTGCTTTGCCAGCTATCTTGCCGAGCACCTTAAGCTGCGAAAGCGGATGGTCTTTCTTCTGCGCAGCGGCAAATTGTTTCCACAACGATGTATATGAGTCGGCGGCTGCCCCTAATGGCATGAGCATTAGTGAGAGCAGCAATATGGCGAATAGCTTTTTCATATCCAGTGTCTTTTTTTTATAGTTTTTACTAATAATGTGGCGAATATGGTTTTTAGACTACAAAAATAAGAAAAAAAAGGCAATCATCTTCGATTATTGTATGATTATTTAAGCGCAAAATGGCGTGGCTCCATCACGGAGCCACGCCACTGCTATTCTTTATGCGGCATCACCATGCCGTTTGGTTGAATTTATGTAGAAATTATTTTACTATAGCCTTGAATGTTTTACCAGCCACCCGCACTACATACAGTCCGCTTTTCAGCGTCAGTCGAAGATTGGCGGCTGTGGTTTTTGCCACCACCACGCCTTCGGCATTGTAGATGTCTATGTGGCATGGCTTGTGGCACTTCACTTCGAGCACTCCTCTGTCTACGTTTACCTCTGCCTGTGCGGCAGTCTGCATGGTGCTAATTGCTGTTTCTTGCGCCTCTGCCACCTGCACCTCGCCCAGCCATAATATCTCATGATAGGCGGGCGATACGGCGTGGAAGCCATAATAGTAGACACCATCTTCTGGCACGGTGAAGTCGACATGATAGTAGTCTTGTGCATCGTCGCTTGTCTCTGTTGGAATATCTCTGAGCTGCATCAGCATCTGCGACTGCAGTTCTGGAGTGCGGCCATCGCCGAAGGTCACATCCATATCCTCCCTATAGTCGTCTTTCGACGAATAGGCAGAGAACGTAAGCCTATATGTTTTGCCCTTTTTATAGTTGATAGGCGGCGAGATGAACCAGTCGTCGGCAGGCTGAAGCGGGTTGAACATATAATATGCGCGGCACGAGCCTTTGTCATAGCTCCATGTGCGTTTGTCGGCATTGGCATCGAGCACAGTGTAATAGTTGAACACGTCGAATGGCGTGGCAAATCCACCGCCATCGTATGGCACATCAAGTGGCGTGCCCACAATTAGGTTGTTGGAGAATGCGCTCTCGCCCTGCTGTGTGCCATCAATGGCACACACTGCATACACATATCTTGTCATGTCGGCAGGATGATCTTCTTCGAAGCTAAGCTCTGTCTGTGCCTCTGCCACCACCACCTCGTAGGGATAACGCACCACTTTATATTTCAAATTTTTGGCATCGATGGGCTGTCCGTGCGCTCCCGTTGTTGGCGGCTCCCATGTCAGCTTTGTGTGCAGCCCATCAGCCACGAGCCTTATATTGGTTGGCGCAGCAGGCTTGTCGTAGCCTACAAGGAAGGTTCTGTTCACCTTCGGACTGCTTCCCGTGGCATTGCTCACGTATATGCTCACGCTGTGCATGCCCGCTGCAAGAGCGTCGAAATGTCGCACAAAACTACTACTTGGCTGCACCTGCTCGCTCAGCAACTCAGTACCATCGTCGTTCACCACATGCAATGTCAGTGGCGTGGAGAGTTGTTGTCCGTCGTATGTCTTTGCTGGAATGTCCATCATCATGGTTCCTCCCACTGCTCCCTCGGCATCGGGTTTCCATCCGAAAGTCTCAATTATGGCAGGCACCTTGCCATCTGGCTCCATAAAGAAGCACCCAGGAGCATGTATAAGTTTCGGTATGTAAGCCACGAACTCCGCCTGGCATGTTGCTGTGTTGAGCTGAAACAGAGCCGTAATCTCCTTTCCAAGGTTACTGCTCGATGTTCGTGTGAGCCAATACAGCTTTCCGGTGCCGTAGTTGAAGAAAATCGATTGGTCGTAGCCATAGTTTATGAATGTGTCGCCATCGAGCATGTTTGTAGCCGTCACCGTTCCGACGGGCGTTATGCGTCCATCGGTTTTACGCACCTTTCCCAGATAGAGCGTCTCCGTCTCCTTGTCGAGATATGTGCAATAGAGCATGCCTGTGGGGCTGCATGCTATACCAAGATATTTGTATGTTCGGTCGTGTGGCATGCCGATGCGTGTCATCTCTCCGGTGTTGGGATCAATCTTCACCAGATAATACTCCATATACGTCTCGTTAAATCCCCACAACACGTTGGTGGTGGCATCGTAGGTGATGCCCGATGTGGTACTGCTGCAGTTGTCGCTAAGCTTGTGTTCTGACAGCAGCTTGTGTGTAGTGGCATCATAGATGCGCCACATAGGATGTTCATTGCTGTTGCGGGTTTCGAACTCGTTGCTATATATTTTTCCATCGTGATAGGCGCACCCTCCCAATGGATTGGCAGTAAATAGGGGGTTGCTGGTGTCGGGCTGGTATTTATTGTCGTAGCTCAACAGATAGAAACCTTTGTCCATTTCGGTGTAAGAGTCTATCTGCCCCCAACTGATGCCGCTCACCAGTTCCACTCCCTCCATGCTTATTCGCCTGAACAAGTTGGCGGATGCATTTGCCCACTGGGCCGCTATCAGCATGATGACGATGGCGAGCTGCCGCCTTAGAATGTAGAATCTGTTCATTACAATTTCCTCCTTTATGTGTTTTGTTAGTTTCCCAAAAACTGCCACGCCATTTGCTGGCGCTGCCTGCACTTCGCAGACGACAGATGCCTGGCGGTGGACACTTCTCATAATGCATTGGCTGCTTTTACAACCCTCTTCGATAGTGGCTCTTGCCTACGGCGGCATACCCTGCCAGGGTTTTACACTTCCAAAATTACAAAAAAACAACAAAAACAAGAAAGAAATACAGATATTTTTATCTTTATGCTACGTTTTAATGTAAATACACAACACAATGAATGCAAATAAGAGCTTCTTACTTACTTTTTATTAAAAAGAGAAGGTGTTTATGTAAATGCATGTGTCTTGTGGTAAGAAAATACATATCTCAATAACAAAAATGTCTCGGGGATTTCCCCGAGACATTAACTGCATAATCGTTATTTTTTCTTTTTAAAGTTCTGTCTTATTGCTCGCTGGCAAGCATTTCTGGCATTGATATTTTTCTTGTTCTATATAGAGTGTTTGATTAACAAAAATACCAAAAGTGTCAGCCATGACCTTATGCATTGATTGCCAGCAAGTAATGGCTTACACATGGCCCGAACAATGCTACAAGCAAGTGTCAGCAAGTGTCAGCCACCACCCGCCACTATGCAAAAATGGTGATTTCTGGCTATATGCGACAGTCATTTCTACCCGAAACTCTTGACACTACTTGCGCATAATTGTATCTTTGCGGATTTTTTTAACCTCACTCCACCGCAACTTTTTTCGTGTGCGTTCCTGCTTTCACCACATATATTCCTGGCGTCAGATGTGTGTGTAGTGTGTTGCCATAGGTGTGTGCCACCACGTTGCCGAGGGTGTCGGTCACAACAATGTGGCAGGCTTCAGTGCATGCCACTTGCAGCAGGCGGTGTTGGGTGGTTATTGTGGGCTGCACGTTGTTGCTGCCAATGGAGTGTATGGCGTCGGGCGATTTCTCATATACACTGATGTCGCTGAGCCACAGCCGATAGTGGAACTTAGGCGACACTGCATGGAAGCCGTAGTAGTAGACACCGTCGGTTGGCACGCTAAAGTCGGCATAGTAGAAGTCGGGGGCATCGCTCTCGTTCTCAGTAGGCATGGAGCGTAGCTGCAGCAATGTGTGCTGTTGCGCCTCTGGGGTGCGGGCATCGCCCAGCGTCACATCCATATCTTCCTTATAATCGGGCATCGACGAGTAGGCAGAGAAGCGCAGCTGATAGGTTTTGCCTGCCTGGTAGTTGATTGGTGGCGATATGAGCCAGTCGTCGGCGGCATTATTGACATTAAATTCGTAGAGGCCCTTGCAGGAACCTTGGTCGTAGGCCCAGGTGCTGTTGTCGGCGTTGGCATCAATAATGGTGTAGTAGTTGTAGAAGTCGTAGGCTGTGTCGAAAGAGCCTCCATAGGGCACGTTGAGTGGTGTGCCTACAATGAGGTTATTAGAGAATGCTCCACGCCCCTCGTGGCCGCCAGCGATTGCCGCCACAGTGTATACATAGCGTGTCATGTCGGCGGGATGGTCTTCCTGAAACTCCAGGTCACGACATGCTTCTGCCACGGTTATCTCGCCAGGATAGCGTGTAATGCGGTAGGTAAGGTCGCTACTATTAATGGGGTTGCCGCCAACGCCCGTGGTTGGTGCCTGCCATGTGAGTGTGGTGCGCAACCCATCGGCAGTGAGACGGATGTTGGTGGGGACTGTAGGGGTGTCATAGCCGGCAAAGAAGCGGCGCTCTACGGTGGGACCATCACCGTGGCTACCTGCTACGGTGATGTGCAGCTCGTGCCACTCATTTGTTAGGTTGGCAAGGTGCTCTTCGAAACGTGTGCCTACTGCCACCTGCGTGTCGACGATGGTGGTGGTGCCTTCCTTAACCAATAGGCGCAGTGTTCCTGTGAGTGGGGCTCCAGCATAGGTGGTGGCTGGCATGGTGAGTGATATGGTTCCCGACTGGCTGCCTTCGGCATCGGGCGTCCACTCAAAATTCTCGATTATGGCTGGTGCTTCCTCGTGGGGCTCTACAAAGAAGGCGCCGGGAGCATCGAGCCCGTATGGCATCCATGCCTTGAGCGTGGCTTCGCGAGTGGAAGTGTTGAGCTCGTATATGGCGGTGATACTACGGTCGAGGGCGTTGCTGGGGCATTGAAACATCCAGTAGAGACGGCCCGTGGCGTAGTTGTAGAACATGGCCTGGTCGAATGATGAGTTGACGAAGTTGTCGCCATCGAGCAGGTTCTTGGCTATCACGGTGCCTATCTTTGCCAGCCTGCCATCGGTTTTGCGTATCTTGCCAAGGTATATAGCATCTGTGGTGCGGTCGAGGTAGGTGCAGAATATCTCGCCTTTTGGGCTCACTGCCATGCCTAAATAGGTGTTGCCGCGGTCGAGGTATGTGCCTATGCGTGTCATCTCGCCCGTTGCGGGATTGACTTTCACTAGATACGACTCGGTGTAGGTTTTGTTCAATCCATAGATAAAACCTGTGGTGCGGTCGTAGGATATGGCGGTAGTGGTGCTCTGACAGTTACTGGGCAGTTCGTGCTCCGACAAGAGGGCAAAAGTGCTGGCATCGTAGATGCGCCACATGGGCTTGAGGTCTTGCTGGTGCATGTTGAACTCATTGGAATATATCTTGCCATCGTAATAGCAACAGCCTCCAAGTGCCTTATTGGCTATAATGGGATGTGTGCGGTCGGGATCGAAGCGATTGTCGTAGCTGAAGGTGTAGAAGCCGGTCTGCATGTTGGTGAACTTGTCGACCATGCCCCATGTCACACCGCCTACAAGTTCCACGCCTTCCATACTGATGCGCTCAAAGAGTGCTTCGGCAGCGCTCACCGCCTGTGATGCGATGAGAAGCACTGCAAATAGTAGGGTGCGTAGTGAGTTTTTTATTGTTCTCGGCTTCGCCTGCGATTGTGAGTTATTCATTCTATTATTTTTTTGAACTGGATTCTACTTCATCACTTTAATGGTATGTGTGGCGCCGCTGGCAGTGGTGGTGCGCACCACATAGGTGCCCTTTGGCATGGCACGCATGGCTCCTGCCACTGTAGATGTGGCGGTAGTGCTTAGCAGTTTGCCGTCGGTGCTGTAGATAGCCACCTGTGCCACCTCGCTGGCTACCATCTGCATTGTGATTGCATTCTCGCTACCTTCTACGTAATACACACAGAGGTTGCGCATCGACACAAAGTAATTGGCATTGGTGCACTGGAAGCCTACATAGTGATTGCCCGAATTCTCCACAAAGAACTGAGGTGTGGTGTAGGTTTCGAAGCCGTTCTGGCAGAGGCCGTAGTAGGCCTGCACCACCTTCATGCCATCGGCTGTCTGCTGCTCGCCAATGCACACATTGAGGTTGTTGCCATAGTCGCGGCTGGTCTTCAGGTCGTAGGTCATAACATAGCGCTTGCCGGCATCGAGCGATACGGCTGGCGAGATGAGCCACTCGTTAGAATTGTCGCCATTGCCTTGACGGAACTTATAGATGAACACGTTGGCATAGTCGTGCGCCCATGCCTTGCCGCTGCCTTCAATCACCCAGTCGGCCTTAGTTTTGGAGTTCACCTCAAATGCCTTTACAAGGGTTTGCTTTCCCTGCACATCGCCAAGGTCAGCGGTGCAGACAACGGTAGGCGATGCCATGCCGCCTATTTCTGCCACTGCGCTGTAGGTGCGCTTGCCGTAAAACTCTGCCGGACTGTAGGTGTAGCTGCCTGCCTCGCCTGGCTGCTGATCGTTGAGAGTGGTGAGCAGGGTGGCGCCTTCGTAGAGCTTTATGCTGAGACTGGTGTTGAGCGCCACGCCATCGGCATCGGTAGTTGGGTTAAGCCATGTAAGGGTGAGGGTTTTGTCGGCAAACGACGACTGTGCCTTGAAGTTGGTGGGTGCTGATGGCACGCAGGCTTCGGTGGCGTCGAGCTTCATCGACAATATAGAGAATTGGCCGTTTTCGGTGCCTGGGGTGTTTAGGTGGAAGCCTACATGCCAAGTGCCGCTCTCGGTGCAGTGCAGACGTATGGTGCCCTCAACGCTCTCGGCATTGACGCTCACCTGCAAGGCGCCCAACTTTAATGTCATACCTTCGGCGGTGGCAGCAGTGCCAGCCCACAACTCAAGGTCGTCGGGATCGAAGGCTCCCTGACGGCGCACGGTGTAGCTCACAATGTAGTCTTGACCAGCGGTGAGGGTTATAGCTGGACTGAAGAGCCAGTCGTCGGTGTTGGCAGTGGCTTTGTCGCTATCGTAGGTGATGCCTGCCACGCCTTCTACAATGCCAAAGGTGCTGGCATCGGCATTGGCGTCGAGGGCTGTCCACTCACCCATTGCTGTGGCTTCGCTCAAATCAGCACTGAAAATTGTGGCGGTGGGAGCAAAAGCTTTCGCATTATTATATGTGTTGTAGAGGGGTGTTGCGGCAGCAGCCGCACTGTAGTCGCCGGTGGCAATGGCACCCGACAATGCTAAAAAAAGCGATGGAAGTAAAAATTTGTTCATATTACTTAATTTTATATTAATATTCTTTTAATAATGTATGTCGTATTTTGGTTGAAACTTTACAAAATTTCGCCTCAAGCTTCGCCAAAATGGCACAAAGCAGACCAATGTTGCTCAATAACCAGCAGCAAAGGTAAAAATAATAGTTTTAAAATGACAACTTTTTAAATAATATTTTTTCATTTAGTTAGTTTTATGGGTGTTTTTGCAAATATTTGAAACCTACACGACAATTAAGCCATAGCACAAATCAAAAAAATGCCTTTAATTAATTAATATTAACATTACACATCGTTAGGTGTTGCATTTTATTAATACATTTGCAACACATGAGCACTGCATGGCATTTTAACACCTACAAACCTCACTGCCTTACATTGTGGTGCTTTTCCAACCCCTCACCCACCCCAATGCACCATAAACATTTTATAATTATTACATAAAGACAATTATAAAAAATCAATAATAAACTCTGTTATTACACAACATTTATTGCTTATGCGAATATCTACATCTTTATTTGTGTCGCTGGCGCTTGCCATGGCAGTGTCGGCAACAAGTGCTAGTGCCAACAGTTGGCTGCAAACAAATCGTCTGGCTACAACTGATGGCGATGAGACTAACGAAGAACTGCCCGATGGCGTGGTGTGCGACTTGCCTTACTCACAATCGTTCGACAACGAAAACAACGACTACGATGGTACTACATTTGTGCCAAACGGATGGCTTGCCACGGGTAGTGCGCCTTTCGTTACAAGCAACATGGATGGGCTCACTGCCAAAGATGGCAAATGGTATGTCATAGCGCCTGAGAGCTCCGTGAGTCGCGACGACCGACTGTACACACCGTTCTTCCACTTGGAGAAGGGCATGGAATATAGCATCTCATTTTATCTGTATATGCCGGGTAACACCACCTACGGAAGGGTGAGCAACTTCGACTTTACTGTGGGCACGGAGCAGGATGCCGAGCTACACTCGTCGCTGCTCGCTCTTGAAGGCTATCACAATAGTGGATGGGAGCTGAAGACGGTTAAGTATAGCCCGGAGAGCACTGGCTACTACTGCTTCTCGTTTGCACTTAGCGGCAACGATGCCATTGCCGGCGAGGTGGCTATCGACTTGTTTAACATCACTGCCGAGGGATTGAAAAACCGACCAAGGGCAGCATTCTCTTTCGGCGGACACTTCAATCTTATGAATAGCCACATGGTGTATTTCTCAAGAGCTGAGGTGCAGATGGTCAATCAGTCGACCGATGCCGACAACTTCCTGTGGAAGGTAGGCGGGCCAATGGATATAACATCTACTGAAGCTAACCCTAAATTCAAATTCAATAAAAATGGCGACTACACAATTCAGCTCACCGCTACCAGCGACAAGGGTACGAGCACTTACACCGAGACGGTGAGCGTTGACGCCGTCGACGATGCTACACAGATGCCGATATCTACAGCTAACCCGAAGCAGGATGCACTGACTTCGCGAAGCGACATGAAGGCGTTCAGCACCGATACGGGCGCCGACTGGGTGACGGGCGTCAACCACTACTATACGCACTTTGCACAGAAATTCGATCTGCCCGACGATTTCGACTATACCATAACATCGGCTAATTTCTATCTGTGCTACTACAACATCAGCAGCAGGTGCTACAACACCGAAATAACAAAGCCATTCAAGGTGGTGGTGTATGGCGACAAAAACGGACGCCCCGACCTCGACAATGTGTATGGTTCGTATCAAACCACTATGATGGGGGCTTTCGGAACAACAGGACTGGGCATAGCAGAAATGAGAATGATAAAATTTGCCAAGCCTATCACTGCGCATGGCACATTCTATTTGGCTTTCGAGTTTCCTGAGGATTTGTGGATAACAGAGAACGATGCAAACCTGTCGCGCACATGTGTGGGATTCGGTGGCATCAACCACCGCTCTAACCAGACAACGCTTTATGTGCAACCTACCGCCGTGCCCGAAGAGTGCACGCTGACTCCTGATGGTGGATACTATCCCGTCGACAACCTCGACGCATCATTAGCTGGCACCGGACTGAACCTGGTGGTGTGGATGAATGTAAAGAACAATGGCGAGAGCGCCATAGCGCTCACCAGCGATGGCAAAGTGGCGTTTGCCACACGCATCGTTGATGGTACTCTGTGGGTGAGCGGCACCACACAGGGCGAAAACGTGACACTATACAACCTTTCAGGGGCTGTCGTTGCTACGACAAAGGCTGCAGCACAGAGCACAAGCTTTAATGTGGAGTCTCTGCCTGCTGGGGTGTATATCGTAAAGACGGCTGCCGGAACACAGAAAATATTAAAGAGATAGGAATGATAGCAAACTATATTAAATCAAGGGCTTGGCTGGTGGCAGCGGCTCTCGCTGGCAGCACAGCGGGGGCCAATGGCATGCCGGCTTATCCGAAGCCTATAGCTCTGACACAGCCCGATGGCACGCGCATAACGATATGCCTGAAAGGCGACGAGCGCATGCATTGGGCTGAAACTACCGATGGCTACACCTTGCTGCACGACAATGAGGGGTATTGGACATTCGCAAAGGCCGATGGCAAGGGCAACATCGCTTGCTCCAACATGCGCTTCAACGGGTCGACGACAGAGGCTAAAGCCATAGGGCTGAAGCCTCGGCTGCGCTTCTCGGAGAAACAGATGCAGAGGGCTAAGGCGGCTGCCAACGCCGAGCAGGAGTTTCTGATCGATGGCACATTCCCTGCCAAAGGCAAACACAAACTGCTGATGCTGCTGGTGAACTTTAGCGACACTAAGACCAAGTACACACAGCAGGATTTTCACAACATGATGAACCAAAAGGGCTACGGAGGCATTGGGTCGTTTCGCGACTATTATCTCGAACAGTCGTATGGACTGCTCGACATCGATGTGAGCGTGACCGATTGGATAACGCTGCCTAAAACAAAGGCGGCATACGGCGCCGAAGGGGCCAAGCAGATTATATTCGATGCGCTGACAATAGCAAGCCAGACGCTCGACATGAAGCAGTTCGACAACGATGGCGATGGCATAATCGATGGATTGTGCGTGGTGCACCAGGGTGCCGGACAAGAGGTGTCGGGCAATGCTGCGGATATATGGTCGCACAGCGACATCATATACGGACAGAAGTTTGGAGGTGTGGAGCTGCGACGATACACCATAGAGCCCGAAGTGCTTACAAGTGGCGGACAGATAACAAACATTGGAGTGATATGCCATGAGTTCGGACATGCACTTGGGGCACCCGACTTCTACGACACCGACTACTCGCAGTCGGGAGGAGAATATTGTGGCACTGGCGTGTGGGACTTGCTCGGAAGCGGAGCATGGTCGGGATCGTATGGCAACCGCCCCACTGGCATCAATGCCTGGCAGAAGTGTGTGTGGGGATGGATGTCGCCTGCAGTGCTCGACAAAAGCCAAACGGTGAGCAATATGCCCGCAGCCGACAAAAGCCCGACGTGCTACCGCATGGAAACGGGTACACCGGGCGAATACTTCATAATGGAAAACCGACAGAACACGGGCACCTTCGATGCATCACTGCCAGGACACGGACTGGTGGTGTATCATGTCAACGAGAATATTATTGGCAGCAAACTGAAATCCAATAATATCAACGCCACTCATCCACAGGGCATATACACGGTGTGTGCCGACGCTGGCGCCGACCCCGACAACTCTACAGCGTCGTATGGCAGCGTGAATAGTGGCGCCGCACCATTCCCTGGCGAATATGGTCACACGGAGCTGAGCGACAAGACGTATCCGTCGACACACTCTACCGACGGACGATATGCCTATCGGGCTCTGACAAATATCAGCGAGAGCAATGGCTGCATCGGCTTCGACTTTAAACAACTCGATGAGCCGGCAAAGCCAAGTGAGCTGAAGGCGGTGGCAAAAAACGGAAATATAACGCTGACATGGAACAAGCCTGAAGGCAACAGCATCGACCACTACAACATTTATCGCAACGACACGAAAATTGGTAGTTCTACAACTACTACATATACCGACGATGAGCCTACGGGGGGCGTAAAACTGGTGTATAAGGTGGATGTGGCTTATGCCGACGGACTGCTATCGCACACAGTGGCTACACGAACTATGGTGCCTGCCAACTTCGTTAACGACATAACAGTGGGCGACAACGACGCCAATGGCACCCAACTGGCATGGACCACCAACAATAGCCTGACACGTGCCGACATCTTCGGAGGCAACATGGCAACTACAGAGGTGGCACAGAGCAAAGTGGAATATGCCAATATGTACACTCCCGACGACCTCCGCACTTTTGTGGGCGGAACAATAACAAAGATGGCTTTTCTGCCAGCACAAGGTCCATCGGACATGACGGTGAAGCTGCATGTGTGGGAAGGCAATGCCGATGGCACCGACATGAAGCTGGTGTCGGAACGCAGCGCAAAGGAGTTTGCCAGCGGACAACGCCGCGAACTGAAACTGACACAGCCCGTAGAAATAAAGAAAGACAAAACGTATTGGCTGGCGGTGAACTGTACAAGCAAAAGTGGAGCTGTGAGCGTGGCAATGCAGCAAGATTTGCTCACTGACGGCAGAGGCAACTGCTTGCTTAACAATGGCAAGTTCGAACCATATACTCCTGCCAATGGCAACTTCTATGTGGCTGCCACCGTGGTGCCGACAACAAAGGGCGAAGATTACGAAGATGGCGACAACAACTACTACGATGCCGATAAGGACCTTTGCTTTCCACTTGCTTACTCGGTGTATGTGGACAGCAAACTGATGTGCCGCACCACAGCAAGGGAGTGCTTCATAACCGATCTGCCTGCAGGCAACCATAACATTGGCATTGCCAGCTACTATCGTGGCGGCAACGAGAGCGCACCACTAACAAAAAGCATCGAAGTGCTGCCTGCCGGCATCAATGGGGCTACCAAGGCTTGCAATGTGAGCGTCAGCGGGGCGCACCACTCCATCAGAGTGCAAGGCTTCGAGGGCAATGTGAGCATCAGCGATGCAAGCGGATGCTCACACATAGCAAAAGTGCATGCTGAAGGCACATCTATAAATGCAGCTCCAGGCTTTTATCTTGTCACACCTCTGACAGCTTCTGCACATACTACTTATAAGGTGATAGTGGAATAGGGTTTCGTAGAAACTCAAATCAGCGAAGCCAAAATTTATTGGCATAAAAAAACACAAGTAGAATGGATTACATCATCCATCTACTTGTGTTTTTTTGTTCATCGGGTAATTGAAGCAATAACATCCCGATTATTATGTCACGGGACTGAAAAAATCCCGATAGTTCTTTACAAGCTATTGTATCTTATCGAAGCCCTCGCCAAACACGCCATGACACACGGTTTGCGACACGAGGGCATTGGGGTCGATCTGATTGATTAGGTTGAACACATCTTGCGACTCGTAGCGACGAGTGAGCACAATGAGCATGTCTACCTGTTGCTTGCTATACCAGCCCTTGCCCTCCACAAGCGTAACGCCTCGCTTCACTTGGGTGTTGATGACATCGGCTATCTCGGCATACTTCTTCGACACAATAAGGAACTGCACTGTCTGACGGGTGCCGTTGACCACATAGTCGCACACATAGCTTGCCACAAGTGTGAACACCACACCATATACTATGGTTTCGGTGCTGTGAAAAAGAAAGTAGGACGATGAGATGATGGTGCAGTCGACAAACTGAATGGCACGACCAAAGCTCACTCTGAAGTATTTGTTCAGCAGCATGGTGATTATGTCGGTGCCACCAGTGGAACCATTGTGCGAGAACACCAGTCCAAGACCGGCACCGCTAAGCATACCGCCAATGAGCACATGCATAAACTTGTCTTCGCCTGCCGTGATTAGCGGATAGTGCTCGAAGAATGGCTGCAATATGCTCACCAATACGGAGATAATGCCCACGCCTATCACGGTGCGAACCACAAACTGACGCGTGAGTGCTCGCATGGCAATGATAAGCATGGTGGCGTTGAGCACAAGTATCGATGTGCCTGCAGGAATTTTGAAAGCATAAAACAAAAGTGCCGATATACCCGACACTCCTCCCATAACTACCGTTTCGGGCAATATGAATGCACAATAGCCTACGGCATACATGAATATGCCAATGGTGATGAATGTCAGGTCTTTGTAGCTATTCTTGAAGCCCTGACGAAGCGCCGTTGTTTTTGACTCTCCCATAAAAATGATTGTTTTATTGTTGTTAGTTTATATATTTTCAGGTTGCTTTGTCGATGAGATGTATGACTCTCTCACTACATATAGTATATGTGAAACATGAGATGCTACATAACAATTTGCAAATTTAGCTAAAAATTATTTAACTACCTAAATTGAGTTTTGAATTTTGAATTTTGAGTTTTGAATTATTCTCGGCTGCGCCTGCGATTTTGAATTATCAGTTTTGAATTATCTCTATTGGCGTTTTTAGGCTGCGAATTCATAACTCAAAAATTATAAACTCACAATGCGCGCAGCGCACAACTCAAAACTCATAACTCAAAATTCAAAATTCATAATCGCTTCATATTAGGAAATAGTCGCAAGGCACAATAGGCAGCTGCCAGCAAGCCTATCAATCCGCCTGCATAGCCCACATACGCCAACGAGGCATGTGTCACTACCAGTCCGCCGATATATGCACCACTGCCAATGCCCAAATTGAATATACCAGAGAATATCGACATGGCTATTGATGTTGCCTCAGATGGGGCGTAGCGTATGGTGTTGTCTTGAAAGGCGATGTTGAAGGCGGTTGCCATGGCGCCCCACACCACACACACTGCTACTATGGCTGCCATCCACAGGGCTGCCGCCTGCATTAGCAGCATGGCTATTGCCGGACCAATGGTGACAACAAACACAAAGGTGTAGCGATGGTTCATGTACCACTTGCCGAAGGCTATGCTGCCAAGCATGCCCGATGCACCAAATGCTATGAGTGTGGCGGTGACCACACCAGCCGACATGCCTGCCACATTGCCAAGGAAGGGCTCTATATAGCTATAGCAGGTGTAGTGGGCAGTGGCAAAAAGCAACGACATTACGAAGATGCCAAGCAGTGTGCGATTGCGTAGCAGAGCTGGCATCTTGCGCACAGAAAATCCGCCACGACTCTCCATGCGTGGAAACACCAGGCACAGATAAATAAAGATGAGTGCAGACACCACGGCTATGAAGAAGAATGCCATGCGCCAACCCACATACAGGCCTATGACACGACCTAATGGCAAACCCACCACCATTGCCACCGACGAGCCGCCTGCCACCATGCTCAGGGCAAGCGCACGCTTTCCATCGGGCACAGTGCGTACGGCAAGTGGCGGTGCTATCGACCAGAATATAGCGTGGGCACATGCCACACCTATGCGCGAAAGCATCAGAGTGTAGTAGCCAGTAGCAACTGCCGATGCCACATGGCTCAACACAAAGAGTCCAACAATGGCAAGCAGTACACCACGCAAATTGTATTTCGACACCATGAGCATTAGGGGCAACGACATTATTGCCACCACCCAGGCATAAACGGAAATGAGCATGCCGGCACGGGGGGCACTGACATGCAGGTCGAGGGCTATATCGGACAGCAGACCGATGGGCATGAACTCTGAGGTGTTGAACACGAAAACAGCAAATGTGACGCCCAGCAAGGGCAGCCAACGCTTTAATCTATCTAAATGTAATGTTTGCATAAATATTTATTGGTTATCCTGATAATATTGTGCGCTTTGCGCAATTTTGAATTCTGAATTCGCAGCCTAAAACCGCAAACAGCGAAAACTCAAAATTCAAAACTCAAAATTGCAGCTCTGCTGCATCTCAAAATTCTATAGCAGCGGCGACAGCAGGCGCACAAGCGATGCTATCAGGCGCTGGATGAATGGGCGATATTGCAGTTCTTTCACATCTGTAAGGTCGGTGCAGAGTGTCTCGTCGTTGAGAAACACTTGCTTCAGGCGCAATGCCATGGCTCTGTCGTAGAAGAACACGTTGGCCTCGAAATTGTTCTCGAAGCTGCGGAAGTCGATGTTGGTGGAGCCGCATGAGCATAGCGAATCGTCGCTGACAAGCAGCTTGCTATGGTTGAAGCCTCCGTCGTACATCTTCACTTTCACACCGGCGCTGGCGGCTTGCACCACATATGCCACCGACGACCATTCGATGATGTGCGAGTCGGTGTGGCGTGGAATCATCAGCCGGACGTCGACTCCCGACTGGGCTGCGGTGCGCATGGCAAAGAACACCTGCTCGGTGGGCAGGAAGTAAGGTGTCTGAATGTATACATATTGCTTTGCTTCGAGCAGCAGCCGCACATAGCCTTGCATTATGTCGGGCCAAGGGGCTATAGGGCCGCTTGTGACTATCTGCGCCAGGCAGTTATTGCTAATGTGCCATGGCATGGGTGGATAGTAGCGGCGGTTGGTCACTAATGTGCGATCCACAAAATACCAATCGGTGAGAAAAGCGTTCTGCAAGCCATACACGGCAGCGCCACGAAGCCTCACATGGGTGTCGCGCCATGCCATGCCGCTCTTAGTGCCTTTGATGTAGCGCAGGGCTATGTTCATGCCACCGATAAAGCCTTCCACACCATCGACAACACACAGCTTGCGGTGGTTGCGATAGTTCACCTTGCTGGTGAAGGCTGGAAACTTAACGGGCATGAACGAGCATACGTCGATGCCAGCCCTACGCATGCGCTCAAAAAATCGGCGGGGCACACGCCAACAGCCCACATCGTCGTAGATGACACGCACCTCTACACCCTGGCGCGACTTGTTGATAAGGGCATCGCTAACAAGGCGTCCCAAGGCGTCGTCGGCAAAGATGTAGACGTCGAGGTGTATGTGATGCTTTGCCTTGGCAATGGCGTGGAGCAGAGCTGTGAAGAAGGCATAGCCATCGGTGTAGATCTCCACCTCGTTGTCTTTATAAGGCATGGAATGGTTTTGATTGGCAAAGAGCTGTATGAGCGTGCGATGTGCTTCGGGCAGATGCAGATTCTTCTGTTCGGCAAATTCGAGCATCGAGCGCTTGGTGAGTTGCCGAAAGGAGCGTTGCGAGATGAAGCGCATCTTGCGCATGTTCTGACCAAAGAATATGTAGAGCACCACTCCAAACACTGGCACAAAGAGCAGCACCATCACCCAGGCTATGGTCTTTGCTGGCTGACGGTAGTCCATAAGTACGGTGAGCATGATGCTCACAACCAATATGGCATAAAGCAGAAAGAATATCCAGTGTATGTATATCATTTTTGAGTTTTGAATTTTGAGTTTTGAGTTGCAGCGGAGCTGCAGTTTTGAATTTTGAATTTTGAATTTTGAGTTGTGCGCCGTGGGCGCATTGTGAGTTTTGAGTTATGAATTCGCAGCCTAAAACCGCCAACAGCGAAAAATCAAAATTGTATAACTCACAATCGCAGGCGAAGCCGAGAATAATTCAAAATTCAAAATTCAAAACTCAAAATTCATTTAAACCCTACGAGTTTGTGTGTCTGCAGCGATAGTCGCCATTCTGGATGTGCAAGGATGTAGTCGAAGCAGCGCTTTATGATTGCTGCGTTGCGGCTGGCGTCCTGCACATCGCAGGGTTGCAGATACAGATAGTCGGCACTGATGCCGTGGGTGTCGGGATGTGTGGTGGCTTCGGTGAATATGCACTTCAGTTCGTTGCAGCGACTGATGATGGGGTTGCCCTTAGGCGAGCACGTTATCCAGTCGATGCCATCGACTATCGGGTGGGTGCCGTTGGTTTCCATGGCTATCTCGTAGCCGTGGGCATGGAGCAAATCAACCAATGGCTTGTCTACCTGCAGCGATGGCTCGCCACCGGTGAGCACCACAAAACGTGTGGGCCACTGGCTTATGCGCTGCAGTATGTCGGCATCGGTGAGCTCCTCGTAGCTATCGAAGTCGGTGTCGCAAAACGAACATTTAAGATTGCATCCGGCAAAGCGCACAAACACTGCGGCACGCCCCATGTTGCGTCCTTCGCCCTGAAGCGAATAGAATATGTCGTTTACTCGTTTCATTTATCTCGGTGTTTCATAATTCGTAGATTGCTTTATTGCCCTCACTCTCTTGCACCATGCAGCGATAGCACTGTGGTATCTGCTCCGTCACCCAACGTGCTATGTTCTCGGCGGTGGGATTGAAGGGCAGCACCTCATTGAGGTTGGCGTGGTCGAGACGCCCAAGAATGAGTTGCTTGATGTGTGTGAAGTCTATCACCATGCCATCGGCATTGAGTTCTTCTGCCTTGCAGTAGACGGTGATTATCCAGTTGTGGCCATGCAGGTTCTGACACTTGCTCTCGTAAGAGAGGTGCAGGCTGTGGCAGGCTGATATTTCTAATGTCTTTTCAATGTAATACATATTTAGAGTTTTGAATTTTGAGTTTTGAATTTTGAGATGCAGCAGAGCTGCAATTTTGAGTTTTGAGTTTTGAGTTTTGAGTTATTCTCGGCTTCGCCTGCGATTTTGAGTTATTGATTTTTGATTTTTCGCTGTTGGCGGTTTTAGGCTGCGAATTCATAACTCAAAAATTACAAACTCACAATGCGCGCAGCGCACAACTCAAAATTCAAAAATCAAAAATCAAAATGTGTTAAACAATAATATTATTGCCAAGCAATCGGGCAAGCTTTGAACGCAAGCCGTGCAGTTTCTGATATTCTGCCATTAGTGCCGACAGCTGCTGGGCGTCGTTGGTGGCAGCGGCTATCTGGCGCTGCACCTCTTTGAGTCGCTGCTCAAGATAGTCCATTCGGAAGTCGTTGAGCAGGTGTTCGGTCTGCTGGCGTATTGCCTCTGTTTCGTTCTCTCGTTCTATCTTCAGTTCGTCGGCGTTCTTCTGCTCGTTCTTGTCGTGGGCTTTCTGCTCGTTGATGATGCGCATCTTGTCGAAGCACACCTCTGTTGCCACCTTCGATATGTCCATGTCTTCGTGGTGGGTGAAGAACTGCTCGGAGTTGAAGCCGGCATCGTTGCTGTGTGCCGCAGCCTCCTGGAGTATCTTGGCATATAGGGGGTTGGCAAAATGCAGCCCGTCGACACCAAGATTATAGTCGACATATTGCGCCACATTAAGACTTATCGTTGTGCCATCGTCGGCTTGCACATTGTCGTAGATGATGGTGCCGCCATGCCTTATTATCAGCTCGGCAAGCATGCGCTCCACCTTCGATGCCTGCGCCTGTGGCGTTGGTTGCTGCCCAGCCATGGCATTGCTGGATTGCTGGCGCTGCTGCGGTGCTGCCTGACGCTCGCCAGGGGCTGTCTGCTCTCGATTGTTGCGAATGAAGGAGTTGAGGGTGTTTATGAGTGTTGCCTCATTAATGCCCATTCGCACGGAGCAGTCGTGTATGTAGGTGTCGCGGAGTATGGGGTTGACCACAAACGATATGCTTTGGATTATGGAGTTGATGGCTTCTGAGCGTTTCAGCGGGTCGCGCTCGTTTTTCAGCAACAGGTCGGTCTTGAACTGTATGAAGTCGGTCTGATGTTCTTCGATATATTTTCTGAAGTCGGCTGCGGTGTGCTTTCTTGCAAATGAGTCGGGGTCGTCGCCGTCGGGCAGCAGCAACACTTTAAGGTTCATGCCTTCTGCCAGCAACATGTCGGTGCCTCGGAGGGCTGCATGTATGCCTGCCGCATCGCCATCGTAGAGCAGCGTGATGTTGGATGTGAATCGGTGCAGCATGTGGATCTGATGCACCGACAGTGCGGTGCCGGAGTTGGCAACCACATTCTCTATGCCGCATTGGTGCATTGATATCACATCGGTGTAGCCCTCGACCATATACACGCGGTCGTCTTTGGCGATGGCTTTTTTGGCTTGGTATATGCCATATAGCTCGCGGTCTTTATGATATATGTCGGAGTCGGGCGAGTTAACATACTTCTGGTTTACGCCCTTGGTGCGTGCATCGAGCAGACGGCCTCCAAATCCCACCACTTTTCCGCTGATGCCTATCCACGGAAACATCACACGCCCGGCATAACGGTCGATCAGTTCGCCACGGTCGTTGCGATAGCAGATGCCGGTCTTCAGCAAGAACTCTTCCTTATAGCCTTTGCGACGTGCCTCGGCGGCAAGGGCATGGCGGTCGGTGGGGTCGAATCCTAACTGGAATTTGTGTATTATGTCGTCGCGGAAGCCACGGCTACGGAAGTATTCCATGCCTATCGCCACACCATCGGGGGTGTTGCGCATTATGTTCTGAAAGTAGTTCAGTGCCCATTCGTTGACAATGAACATGCTCTCACGCTCGCTCTGCTCGCGCTTCTCATCGTCGGTGAGCTCACGCTCCTGTATCTCTATATTATATTTCTTGGCAAGCCAACGCAATGCTTCGGGATAGGTCATCTGCTCGTGCTCCATGATGAAGCCCACGGGGGTGCCGCCCTTGCCGCATCCGAAGCAATGGCAAGAGCCGCGCGATGGCGACACATAGAACGAAGGGGTCTTCTCGTCGTGAAACGGACACAAACCTTTATAGTTGGCTCCGCTACGGCGCAGTGTGACAAATTCGGACACCACCTCTACAATGTTGGCGGCATCCTTTATCCTTTCTACTGTTGCGTGATCTATCATATTTATATATTATAACTACAAAGTTAACGAAATTGACCGACATACAGCGTTTTTATGAAGAAAATCCTCATCTACACATTTTGCATGGCTACACTGGTGGGGGGTGCAGACGCTATGTGCAGATGCTATGTGTGGATGCTATGTGTGGATGCTATGTGTGGAAAATTTCTACACCTTCTCCACACTTTTCCACACTTTGGAGTTTGGCACCATTTGCCTTTGGCATGGGCATACACTCTGACTATCAATTACTTACACTTAGAGACGAAGTTTTTGGCATGGGCATTGCATTTTAATAGTCGAGCGGCACAAGCACAGAAACATCAGCCTACACCGCTCAACAAGCAAGTAAGAAAAAAATATATTAACAACTAAAAAATTTAAAGCATATGAAAAAGTTATTTTTTGCAGCTTTCGCAGCTTTCGTAATGGTATCAATGGGTAATGTATTCGCTAACGGCAACCAGACAGCAGTAGGATTTGCTGGCGCCGACGACACCACAACAGTAGACACAGCCGTTCAGGCAGGCGAACTGGCAGAGGCTCTCATCGAAACACCGGTAGACACTACTCTCAGCGACTCTACCGATGCCAACGAAACAGCAATGATGTTCAACTGCGCACTTGGCAACGACTCTACCGACAACAACGACACTGCAATGATGTTCAACTGCGCTCTCGGCAACGACTCTACCGACACCGACACTACTGCTACTGCCGCCCCAAACGTAGCATAACGGTAAACTGTGTCAGAACGACTCAATGAACATCAATTGCCTAACTGACTAATCGATTAAAAAAGATAAGATTTTCAAACATAATTGCTAATATCTATAAGCACTGTGGCCTGCATCGTCTTGCGAGAGCAAGAGGGTGCAGGCTGTTTTTATATGGTTTCACATGCCTGCATACTTATGCCTCCTAAAAAGCCAAAGCACTTCCCTACCCTACATTACATGGCACGAATAACGCTATTACAAAGCCCGAAAAACCAGATTACATGGCACGAAAAACTGGGCTACACAGACCGAAAACAAATCATTAAATGGCTTCTGATGGCATTGCATAAGCAAAAGATTAAAATAAAAAGGCATAATCTGCGTTATTGTATTAGTAAATAAGCCAATCCGACAACATGTTCAACACCAGAATAAAAATACTTGTAGGCTACGCTCTTCTTGCCATCGTGCTGCTGTCGACCACATGGATGGTCTACGACAACACACGCTCCTTGATTGCCGTCAACCACGCATCGGAGAGGCTGTTGCAACGCCGCAACATTGTCGACTCGCTGATGTATTCCATGCTTGAGACTGCCAATGCCGAGCGCGCCGTGCTATTGGGCGACATCGACGAATGGGGGCATTTCGAACATTCCCTGAAAAACTCGGCAACCTGCGCAATGCAGCTACGCCCAATGATTGCCGACAGCAGCAAGCAGCAACGACTCGACTCGCTCGTGGTGCTGCTGGAAGCAAAACGCACAAACACGCTGCTCGTGATGCGCGAACTCGACAAGGATAGTCACGACATATACTATAATAATAAGGTGAAGGCTCTGCACAGCGGACGCGACTCGATAGTGATTCATCCGCAAACTAAAGAGATGCACGAACAGCACGAAACGGTGTATGAGGTGGTGAAGAGCCGACGGGGATTCTTCCGACGATTGGGCGACGCCTTCCGACGACAGTACACTGACACGCTGAGCACCACTCGCATCACACAGCTGCCTTCGACCGACACCATCAACCATAGGCTGAATATTGCCGACTCGGTGGCTAATGCACTCACCGAAATCCATCAGGAGCAACGGAAGGCAAGCAACCGGCAGCAAAGCATAATCAACAGCCGCAACAACCAACTGCAGATGGTGAGCCTGCAGCTAACAAGGCAGGCATGGCAACTGCTCGAAGACATTCAAGCCGACGAGCATACGGCACTGCAGAATGCCATAGGCACAGCCATCAGCTCACGATGGGACATGATAGTGAGAATTGGTGTGCTCGGACTGCTCGCCATACTATCGGCGGCAATTCTGGTGGCTTACATATTGCGCGACATACGACGCGAGCGACGCGATCGCCAACGCATCATAGAGGCGAAGGCCGAGACAGAACGTATCATGGAGCAACGCGAAAGATTGTTGCTCACAATAACACACGACATTAAAGCACCGGCAGCATCGATAGCCGGATTTATCGACCTGCTCGACGATTATGTTGACAGCCCTAAAGGCAAGGGCTATCTGCAGAGCATCGGAGGCTCGGCAAAGCATCTGCTACAACTTGTGTCGGCACTGCTCGACTATCATCAGTTGGAAAGTGGCAAAGCCGAATGTCATGAGGTGAGCTTCGCACCAGCTACGCTGGCAAGGGAGTGTGTGGAACAGATGCTACCGCTTGCCATGGCAAAGCAGCTGAAACTGACAGCCGACATCAGGGTGGCAGAGCATACTATATGCCGCTCGGATGCCTTCCGAATAAAGCAGATAGTGAACAACTTGCTGAGCAACGCCATAAAATATACCGACAAGGGCGAGGTGAGGCTTGCCATTGGAATAAGCAAAGGCAATATCTGCATCAGCGTGGCTGATACGGGATGCGGAATGACTGCCGACGAACTGCAACGGGTGTTCAATGCTTTCACACGATTGCCTGGAGCGCAAGGCAGGGAGGGCGTGGGGCTCGGACTCACCATAACACGCGAGATAACAACGCTGCTCGGCGGAACAATCAGCGCCACATCGCAAAAACAGCATGGCACAACCTTCAACGTGAGCATACCGGTGAGGGTGGCTGCTGGCGACGCTTGCACAAAACAAGCTGACAAGGGGGCAACAGCACAAAGCACGGAGGCACCACAATCGCTGGCTGTGCTCATCGTCGACGACGACCATCTGCAACAGCAGTTGCTTACAGAGATGCTGGGACACATTGAGGGTGCCAACTTCAACATTTGCACCCTGGCGCATGCCAACGAGGCTATAAGCATTGCCATCAGCAAGACACCGAATATTGTCTTCACCGACATCGAAATGCCCGAGATGAACGGCACCGAGATAATGAAGCGCATACGCAGCAATCCACAAGGCATGCCACAAAGCACAAAATTCGTGGCAATGACTGCCCATGAGCAGAGCATAATGCCACAGCTGCGCAGCAGTGGGTTCGACGCTTGCCTGTTTAAGCCTTTCAACGTGCAAACGCTGGCTGCCACCATTTGCCAACTTACGGGGGTGATGGTGAGGGTGAAGAGCAATAATAGCTCACATTCCGAGGCAGCCTGCAACCTGCGCTCGGCATTGCTACCATTCACCGATGGATGCCCCGAGGCTGAGCAGCAGATCGTCGACGACATCCGCAAGTCGATTGACGAATATCTCTGTCTGCTCGGCGATGCTACCGATGCACAGAGCATTGCCAAAGCAGCGCATAAGGCTATGCCGCTGCTCGAGATGCTCAGGCCGGGTGGCAACGAATGGCTTAAACCACTTACGCCAGAGCATATCGACAACACTGCTCCACAACAACGGGCGGTGCTCACAGAGAGATTAACAGAACAACTGAAACAGATAAGATTATCGACGCTTTAGAATATCATCATCACAACATGCAACACATACTGATTGTAGAAGACGACATTGCTTTCTCTACCATGCTACAGACATGGTTGCGAAGAAAGGGGTTTGAGGTAGACAAGGCTTCATCGGTGGGCGCCGCAGTGAAGGTGCTTATCGACAGCAAAGACATCTGCCTGGTGCTGTCGGACTTGCGACTGCCCGACCACGATGGCTTGCGACTGCTGGCATGGATGCACGAACACCACATGAACGTGCCCTTCATCGTAATGACCAACTATGCCGAAGTGCAGAATGCGGTGCTTGCCATGAAGTCGGGGGCTGCCGACTATATAGCCAAACCGGTGCAACCCGACATTCTGCTACAGAAGATAAAAGATGCCATAGAGCAGGGGACACAGCTGGCTGCCGAGGTGCATACCGACACACAAACCACACCACGCCATATCGAGGGCAAGAGCGAGGCTTCAAAACAGCTTTATAGCTATGTGGAACTGGTGGCGCCAACGCCAATGTCGGTGCTCATACTGGGTGCTTCGGGCACTGGCAAGGAGTATGTGGCTCGACGCATACACGACCTTAGCCCGCGACACGACCGACCTTTCTTTGCTCTCGACTGCGGTGCCATACCACGCGATGTAGCGGCATCGGAGTTCTTCGGACATAAGAAGGGGGCGTTCACCGGCGCCGACACCGACAAGCAAGGGGCTTTCGAGATTGCAAATGGTGGCACACTGTTTCTCGACGAGGTGGGCAACCTGAGCTATGATGTGCAGGTGCAACTGCTGCGTGCCTTGCAGGAACGACGCATACGCCCTGTGGGGGGTGCCGAGGAAATATCTATCGACATACGCCTGGTGTGTGCCACCAACGAAAACCTTAGCGAGGCGGTGAGCGAAGGACGGTTTAGAGAAGACCTGTATCACCGCATCAACGAATTTACCATTTACATGCCTAAGCTGCAAGAGCGTGGCAGCGACCTGTTCCTGTTTGCCGACCTATTTGTGAAGCATGCCAACGAAGAACTCGGACGCTCTGTGGAGGGATTCAACTCCGGCGCCGCCGAGATGCTGGCAGCACACTCGTGGCCTGGCAACCTGCGCGAACTGAACAATGTGGTGAAGCGTGCCGTGCTGCTAACACGTGGCAAGCAAATCACCACTGCCGAACTGTCGCAAGCCATGGGGCAGATACGCACCGATACAATAGCCCCACTCCACGACGACGACAGCGAGCGCTCGCGCATAATTGCCGCACTGCAACAGACCAATGGCAACAAAGCCAAGGCTGCACGACTGCTGGGCATAGACCGAAAAACTATATATAATAAAATAGAGAAATTGGGAATATAGTGATTGGAGCGATGATAACCACTGATAAACCCAAATGCTCGAAACAAACACTAACAAGAATTGAAATCTAATGACCGATTTTGGATAAAACAATAACTTTATAAACAATAAAAAAAAAGACAGTCCCTCAACAAAACGCCATGATTAAGCGTTTGCTGAGGGACTGCCTTTATTTTATATCATCAAGAAATTGCCAATGGCAACTTCTGCTACTCCCACTCAATTGTCGAAGGTGGCTTTGACGAAATGTCGTAGCATACGCGGTTAACACCACGCACCTTATTAATAATCTCGTTAGACACTTTTGCCATGAAGTCGTAAGGCAGATGTGCCCAGTCGGCAGTCATGGCATCGGTTGATGTTACTGCACGCAGAGCCACCGGATGCTCGTAGGTGCGCTCATCGCCCATAACGCCCACTGAACGCACGGTAGAGAGCAGCACTGTTCCGGCTTGCCATATCTGGTCGTAGAGCGACACTTCTATCTCGCCATTCTGCATGTCGGCAGGAACACCGGCAGCGAGCACACGGCGTGCATCCTCGCCAGAGAGACGTGTCTTGTAGCTGCGGAGACCACGGATGAAGATGTCGTCGGCATCCTGAAGAATGCGCACCTTCTCAGGGGTAATGTCGCCAAGAATGCGCACTGCAAGTCCTGGACCAGGGAACGGATGACGGGTGATGAGATGCTCTGGCATACCCATAGAGCGACCCACACGGCGCACCTCGTCTTTGAAGAGCCACTTCAAGGGCTCGCAAAGCTTAAGGTTCATCTCCTTAGGCAGACCACCCACATTGTGGTGGCTCTTTATCACCTTTCCGGTTATGTTGAGCGACTCAATACGGTCGGGATAGATGGTGCCTTGTGCAAGCCACTTGGCACCAGTCTGCTTCTTTGCCTCGGCATTGAACACCTCAACAAAGTCGCGACCGATAATCTTACGCTTCTGCTCAGGGTCGGTAACTCCTGCCAAGTCAGCGAAGAACTTAGCGCTGGCATCAACACCAATCACGTTAAGGCCAAGACACTTGTAGTCTTCCATCACATCGTGAAACTCGTTCTTACGCAGCATGCCATGGTCAACGAAGATACATGTGAGGTTGCTGCCAATGGCTTTGTTGAGCAACACCGCAGCCACACTTGAGTCAACACCTCCCGACAAACCGAGGATTACACGGTCGTCGCCCAGCTGTGCCTTAAGTTCTGCCACTGTGGTTTCAACAAAAGAGTCAGCACTCCAGTCCTGACGGCTTCCACAGATGTCTACCACAAAGTTCTTCAACAGCTGTGTGCCCTGCAATGAGTGGAACACCTCTGGATGGAACTGCACCGCCCATACAGGCTGTGTGGTTGATGCATAGGCAGCATACTTCACATTGGCAGTAGATGCTATGCACTCATATCCCTCGGGGATGGCAGTGATGGTGTCGCCATGGCTCATCCACACCTGCGAGTGGTCGGTAAATCCCTTGAACAATGGATTCTCGGCATCGAAATGCTCCAGGTTGGCACGTCCATACTCACGAGAGTCGGCTGCCTCTACCTTGCCACCACCGGCATAGCTTATAAACTGTGCACCATAGCAGATGCCAAGCACTGGGATGCGACCTACAAACTGACTCAAATCCACCTTGAAAGCCTCCTTGTCGTGAACCGAATAGGGGCTTCCGCTCAGAATGACACCAATAACAGATGGGTCGTCCTTAGGGAACTTGTTGTAGGGCATAATCTCGCAGAAGGTGTCGAGCTCGCGCACACGACGTCCGATGAGCTGTGTGGTCTGCGAACCGAAATCAAGAATTATAATCTTCTGTTGCATTACTTGAATATTTTGTATGTTTGTTGTTTTGTTGTTTTGTTGTTTGCTTTAGCCTGCCTTATTTGTTTCTACGGTCAGACTTATCTGCTTCGTAGCCTGCCTTATCTGTTACTTTATTAACGTGTTGCTGGCGCTTCACACTGCAAGTGTTGCAGAAACTCTTCAGCATGTGCCAGGGTGTCGGCCTTGCCTATGTCCATGAGCTTCAAATCGGATTTGGCATAACCCATAATATGATGTGTGGCACACTTCTGCAGATAGAAGTCGATAATGCCAAACCTATCGGGCATGTCGCTCATTGCGGCAACCAGTCGGGGCGACAACACATGAATGCCAGCAAAGGCATACATATTATAGTCGTGGGGATTGATGCCTGGATACGGACTCTTCACCTCGCCCGTTTCGATGTTGGTCCACCCTACCAGCCGCATGTTGTCGTCGAAGAGCAGATAGCGCTTGGTGGTGCGATGGCTCACAAGCAGCACAGCATCGGGAAGAGCCGCGCCCTTGGGGCTAAGCGCAGCATTGTAGAACTCGCGCAGGTCGACATTGCTCAGTATGTCGACATTGTGTATCAGGATTGGGGCATCGCTGCTGAAAAGCGGAGCGGCCTTCTTTATGCCTCCACCCGTCTCGAGCAAAGCCTCGGTTTCGTCAGAGATACGAATGTCGAGCCCAAAACTGTTGTTCTGGGCTATATAGTCTATGATTTGCTGGGCAAAGTGGTGCACGTTGATAACAATGCGATCAACGCCGGCTGTGGCAAGATTGCTGATTACGCGCTTTAAAAGCGGCTCACCACCTACCCTTACCAACGCCTTTGGCATGGTGTTGGTGAGCGGTTTTAGGCGTGTGCCAAGTCCTGCCGCGAAAATCATTGCTTGCATCATAAAAGTGAATTGATGATATAACGTTATATGTGCAAAGTTACGCAAAATCCACTTAATAAAGCATTATTGCCCCGACTTTTTTGAATTTTGAGTTTTGAATTGTGCGCCGTAGGCGCAATTTTGAGTTTTGAATTTTGAGTTTTGAGTTGTCGGCTACGCCGATTTTGAATTATTCATTTTTGAATTATCGCTGTTGGCGTTTTTGAACTGCGAATTCAAAATTGAATAACTCACAATCGCAGGCGAAGCCGAGAATAATTCAAAACTCAAAATTCAAAACTCAAAAATCAAAACTCAAAATTCAAAACTCAAAAATCCCCTGCAAGCAAATCTGCCTGCAGGGGATTTTCAATTATTGTTTATGATGTTTTCGACATCATGTTTACTTCACAAGGTTCGGGTTCTTCTCTACCTCAGTGGTTGGATAAGGACAGTAGATAGAGTAGTCGCCCTGCCATGTAGACTTAACTACAGGCACGCTTTCCTTAGCTTTGTACTCGAAGCCGTTGGCATCCTTAGCAACTACGATAGTTGGGTTGGCAACGCGATAGTCGAAGTTCTTCTTAAGCTCGTTCATACGGAGCTCGTCGGCACGGCGTGTCACCATCTGTGTCCACTGACCTGCAACCTCCCAACCATGCTCGATGTAGCAAGCCTCAGCAAGCTGCGCTGGAGTCATGTTGTCGATAGCTACTGTTGTGCCATCAGAGAGGGTTACGTTAGCCCAATCGTTAACGGCACGCTTACGAACCTGCTTCAAGAAGTTCTTGGCCTCTGTGAGGTCGGCAACACCACTACGAGCTGCACTCTCAGCATACCAAAGAAGCACCTCAGAGTAGCGGATCAGACGATGACGACGACCATTGGTCATGTTGGTGTAGTTTGGCTTGGTGTAGTCGTAAGGCTGTGAAAGCTCAACGTTAGAGTTGTCTGGAGCACAGTTGGTAGTGTAGACAGAGAACATTGGGTGATAAGCATCAACCACTGGTACGTATTCACCATCAGCATTCTTCTTGAATTGACCATTCTCATCGCGCTGAAGATCCCACCAGTTCACTGACTTAGTGATGGTAACGGTCTTGTTGTCCTGGAATGTTACCTTAGGAGCATAGATGGCATCCTTACGCTTTCCTTCTGGATAGCGCTTCCAGAATGCTATTTCGCCCCATGCATCGCCCCAGCCACCATCGCCGAGACCCTCGAAACGGCAGCAAGATGTGAGCTCTGAGTCATGATCCCATGAACCGTTCTGCCAGTTGTTATCGATACCGATAAGGGTTTCCTTGTTGTAGTTGTGAGCGATAGAATAAACGTGGCTCCACTCGTCGTCGAGATAGAAACCGTAGGTGCTGTTATTGTCGATCACTTCCTTAGCCTTGGCAGCTGCAAGTGCATAGTATTCGGCGCCCTTGTTGAGTGGATAGCCTGCCATAGCCATATACACTGCAGAGAGTGTGGCCTGTGTAGCTTGCTTTGTTACCCAAGCGTCGATGCCATCGTGGTTGCGTGGAGCATCCTGATAGCTTGTTGGGAGCAGGCTCTCGGCAAGTTTCAGGTCGCTAACAATCTGATTGTAGACAGCAGCCTCCTTTGAAGGACTCATCTTTTCGTACTTCTCCAAAAGCTCAGTGCTGGTAATTGCCTGTGTAAGGAGTGGCACTGGACCGAACACACGAACAAGGTAGAAGTAGGCATAAGCACGCCAGTAGTAGGCATTGCCAAGGGCAATATTAATCTCTGACTGCGATGTTGGTGAATTGCTAACACCATCAATGATGTTGTTGGCAGCCTTGATTACGTTGTAATGCAGATTCCAAGCATCGATAATACCCTTGTTGGAGCTTTCAGAGCTGAAGCAGTCGAGAGCTGCAGCTGCCTGCTTGTTAGAACCAGGGTTGGTGGTGATATCGTCGCCCTGCCACTGTGGATACATAGGGTTGGTCCACGACTGGGTCTGGTTCACCTTCTCATAGAGAGTGTTGAGTGCCATATTGACATCCTCTGGAGTCGAATAGTAGTTGTCTCCGAACAACAATCCCTTAGGATCTTCGTCGAGGAAGTCGCTGCAAGATGTTGTCATCGTAAGTGTCGATGCAGCTAAGAGGCAACCAAATAATATTTTTGCATTCATATTGTTTCGTTGTTTAGATAGTTAATTTAGGATAGATTAGAAGTTCAGACGTACACCGAATGTGAAAGTACGTGGTGTTGGGTAAGCACCCATGTCGAGACCATTGTTGTTGTCGACATTCTCTTCTGAGAATGGAACGCCAGCAGGGTCAATTCCCTTGTACTTTGTAATGGTGAAGAGGTTCTGTGCAGATACTGACAGGCGCACATCAGCAAACTTTGTGAGAGAGCGTGGCAATGTGTAGGCTACGCTGATGTTCTCGCAACGGAAGTAGTTTGCATTCTCGAGCCACTTGTCTGAGTTGCCATAGGCATTGTTGCTCTTTGCATCTAATGATGGCATTGTGACACCTACCTCTGAGAAGTAGTCCTTATCTGTTACGAACATTGAAGCACCTGGGCAGCTGTTCATAGTGTAGCGTACTACGTTGAGACGCTTAGCACCAAAGGCAGCATTGAAGAATGCATTGAACTCCCAGTTCTTGAATGTTATGGTGTTGTTCCATCCGAAGGTAACGTTAGGATTAGCATGTCCAAGAACGAAACGGTCTGTTGAATCATCAGGGTTAGCTGTTACTGAGCCGTCGGCCTTATAGTATGTATCGATCCACTTGCCTTCTGCATCCTGAGCAAGTCCTGCCCACTTGAAGCCGTAGAATGTACCGATAGCCTCACCCTCGGTGATGATGGTACATGGCTGAGCTATTGAACCAGGGGCTGGTGTCTTACCATAGAGACGTGGGCTCTGAGCTGTAAGCTTAGTAACCTCGTTCTTCAGGTAGCTGAGGTTGAGAGTAGAGGTCCACTGCAAATCCTTTGTCTGAAGAATCTGTGCAGTAAGAGCCACGTCAACACCCTTGTTGCTAACCTCACCGGCATTGGTCCAATATGATGCGCTACCAGCGAAATCGTTTGTCTTCTGCTGAAGCAGAGCGTCTGTGGTCTTCTTCCAGAAGAAGTCAACACCAAGGTTCAAGCGGTTGTTGAGGAATCCGAAGTCGAAACCGAGGTCGAACTGCTTAACCTTCTCCCATGTAAGGTCTGGTGTAGCAAGCTTGTCAACCCAATAGCCTGTTGTGCTGCCGTTCATACCATAGTTGAACGATACGGTGCCGAGGGCGCCAAGTGTAGAGTAAGGAGTGATTTCCTGATTACCAATCAAACCGAAGCTTGCGCGAATCTTGAAGTAGTCAACAACGTTGCGTACTGGCTCCCAGAACTTTTCGTTAGAAACGGTCCATGCTGCAGCCACTGATGGGAAGTAGCCCCACTTCTTGTTGGTGAAGCGGCTTGAACCATCGGCACGGAATGTACCAGTGAGCATGTAGCGGTCGGCATAGTTATACATTACACGAGCCACACCAGAAAGCATTGACCACTTGCTATAGCCGTTGCTTGCATCGCGAGATGCAGCATCCTTTACATTCCAGTAGCCAAGGATTGGGTGTGCAATATTAGAACCTGTGATGCCGAGATTGCGTGTCTCGTTGCTTGTGGCCTCCCATACACCAGTAGCGGTAAGGTTGTGGTCGCCCCAAGTGTGAGCATAAGTAAGGTTGTTGGTGGTCTGGAGAGCAAGCACCTGAGAAGTGCTGTTGGTCATATCATTCGAGCTAAAGAGCTTAGCACTTGAGAATGTGTAAGACTTATAGTCGTTGAAGTCGACACCATTGGTTGTGGTGAATGTAAGACCTGGAAGAATATTGAACTTCAAGTCAACACGACCTGTTACCATTGTGCGAATGCGGTCGTTCTGGCTGTCGTGAATAAGGCCATAAGGGTTGGCTTGAATGTTGTTGTATTCGTCTTTAGCATAGTTGCCTGATGCTGTATACATATCCATACATGGCGAAAAGTTGAGACCTACCCAAATTGGGTTAGACTGATGCTGACCGAAGCCTGCTGAACCATTGGTCTCTGTGCGAGCGAGGTTAGCATCGGCAGTAAGCTCAAGCCACTTGTAGAGCTTGTTGTGGATGTTCAACTTAACGGCGTAGCGCTTTGACTCAGTGTCGCGGATAACACCGGTCTGATCCATGTAGTTGGCAGAGAAATATGTCTGTGTGGTTTCGTTACCCTTAGAGAGGGCAACCTTATAGTTCTGTGTAACACCGGTGTGGAGCAACTGATCCATCCAGTCGATACCAGGATTTGTACCGTCGATATACTTAGCAAGCTTGTCGCGATCGGCACCCTTATACTGTACAAGGGCGCTTGCATACTCTGATGTGCTCATTACTTCTGGCATTGAGTAAGCATTAGAAATACCTACGTTGGCATCGAATGTCACCTGGAGAGCACCTGCCTTACCGGTCTTGGTCTGAACCATTACAACACCATTGGCACCACGAGAACCATAAATAGCGGTAGACGAAGCGTCCTTGAGCACCTGGATGCTCTCAATATCTTCAGGGTTGATACCCTCAAGACCTGTCTGGCGAACAATACCATCTACTACATACAATGGGTCGTTGCTCTTGTTTACAGAGCTTGTACCACGAACACGAACTTTCAATGAAGCACCAGGAACTCCTGATGATATCACAGACACACCAGACATACGTCCGTTAAGGGCGTCTTCAACACGTGCTACAGGCTGATCCTTGAACGACTTGTTATCCATCACGGCAACAGAACCTGCCAAGTCGGCCTTCTTAACTGTACCGTAACCGATTACTACAACGTCGTTGAGCAACTCTGCATCTTCCTGAAGAGTAACATCGAGGGCTGTCTTGCCAGCCACTGACACTTCCTTCTGCTTGTAGCCTACATAAGAAACTACGAGCTGGGCATTTGGAGCAACGTTAAGAACGAAGCGTCCCTGTCCGTCGGTAACTGTTCCATTGGTCTTGTTGCCTTTCTCAACGATGTTTACACCGATAAGAACCTCGCCTGTGGCGTCGACAACGCGTCCTGAAACCTGGCTCTTTTGTGGATTCTGAGCTACGGTGCTCACACTGTTAGCCAACACATCGGCAGCTGACATGTTTGTTGAACACAACAACATACCAACAGCAAATGGCATCACCAATCGTTTCGTCAAAATCGGAAACAATGGTCTTCTTTGATTTTCCATAGATTTTGGTTTTAATTAGGTAAATTGATAAATCACTTCTTCGTCAATATATCGTATGCTTTCCGCTAATCATTCTTCTGCGTCATTCATCTTTATTAGCAGCGAAAAACACACGGCTACAATACATCAATCTGTTGATTTAAAAGATGTGTATATGTAAAATAGATTTCAATAGTAATAATATCTAACAATATCTTGGCAACTTTTTGTGCCTTACGGGTGGCAAAGATATTGCTTTTTGATGGAGTGGATAATAATATTTTAGTTAATTTAGGTTAATTGAGTAAAAATATCAATACACCCCGTTGGCAAAATGGTATTAAATAACACCAAATGAGCTATAGATACCAAGTAAATGTTAAAAACATATACAATAAAATGTTTTAATCTCTTAATTTTGCCAACGGGGTGTTCGATAATTCTAAAAATGAAAAATAGCGTCAATGATATTGAATTTCGTGGCTATTGGCGCGCTTCGAGCACTTGGCTGATGCCTTGCTCACGATGGCACACACGCACTTCGATGCCAAACTTCTGGTGTATGTGCTCGGCAAGGTGCTGTGCCGAGTAGACGCTGCGATGCTGTCCGCCGGTGCAGCCAAAGCAGAACATCAGATTGGTAAATCCGCGGTCGATGTAGCGCTGCACATGTGCATCGGCAAGCTTGTAAACGGAGTCGAGGAAGGTGAGTATCTCGCCATCGTCTTCAAGAAATCGGATAACGGGCTCGTCAAGTCCGGTGAGTTTCTTGTATGGCTCGTAGCGTCCGGGGTTGTGGGTGGAACGACAGTCGAACACATAGCCGCCACCATTGCCAGAGTCGTCGGCAGGAATGCCTTTGCGGAACGAGAAACTGAACACGCGCACCACGAGCGGACCCTTGCCATCGTATTTAGAGAAGGTAGCAGGACCATCTTGTGGATGTGCTTCGTAAACGTTGCGGTCGGTGGTGCGATAGCCATCGGCACGTGTGAGTGCCGGCTCTTCGATGTGTGCATAGCGTGGCATCTCGGTGAGTCGGCGCAGCATATCCATCATGTATGGATAGGGGAAGACGCTCTCGCCAAGCTTCAACAGCTCGCGCAGATTATCGATGGCTGGCGGTATGGAATCAATAAAGTGACGTTTGCGCTCAAAATATCCGCGGAAACCATAGGCGCCGAGCACCTGCAGGGTACGGAAGAGCACAAACAGGCTCAAGCGGTCGACGAAGTGGCGCTCGGAAGGCACCTCGGTGTATTGGCTCAAAGCATTGTAATAGTCCATCACGAGCTCGCGACGGAGCTTGTTGGGATAGCGTGCTGATGCCTGCCACAAGAACGAGGCGAGGTCGTAGTAGTATGGACCCTTTCGTCCGCCTTGATAGTCGATAAAGTAGGGCGAGCCATTGGCATCGAGCATCACGTTGCGTGCCTGGAAGTCGCGATACAGGAAGGAGTCGGTTTTCTCGGATGTGAGGTCTTTGGCAAACAGGCGGAAGTTGGCCTCGAGCTTCAGTTCATGGAAGTCGAGCCCCGATGGCTTCAAGAAGCAATACTTGAAGTAGTTGAGATCGAACAGCACGCTATCCTCATTGAACTCTGGTTGCGGATAGCAGTTTTCCCACTCCAAGCCACGTGCACCGCGAATCTGAATGTTGGGCAACTGTTGTATGGTGGCCTTAAGCAGAGCTTTCTCCTGTTGGTTGTAGCGTCCGCCCGCCTCACGTCCGCCACGTATGGCATCGAAGAGCGAGGTCTGGCCAAGGTCGGTTTGCAGATAGCGCAGCCCGTCGTCGCTGGTGGCGAGTATCTGTGGCACTGGCAGCTGACGCTGCTCAAAATGTTTCGACAGGTATATGAAGGCATGGTTCTCGTCGCGGCTGGTGCCTACCACACCCACCACCGATGTACCGTCGGCAGCGTTCATACGATAATATTCGCGGTTGCTCCCTGCTTCCGCTATGCGCTCGGTGCTGACAGGTGTCACACCACTCCACTGTTCATATAACTTAATGAGTTTCTCCATTCTTATCTTTATTGTAGAAATATTTGTCGTCCATGTGGTCTGCCCATGCTCCCACAATACTATCGAGCACATACATCAGTATGCCTACGCCTGCTGCAATGCACAGCGAGCGTGTGAGCAGATAAGTGCCACCACATATTATAATAAGCAACACAATTATTTTTATTGAAAAGAATCGTTTCATTGATCTACAGATAGTTTTTATTGATTTCCCGGATATTTACAAGGCAGCCATATACTCGGCACACATTTCGGCACAACGCTCGCCATCGACACCTGCCGACACTATGCCACCTGCATATCCTGCACCCTCGCCACATGGAAAGAGCCCCCGTATGCGCACATGCTGCAGCGTGTCAGGCTGGCGCACAATGCGCACTGGTGCCGATGTTCGTGTCTCGGTGGCTATGAGCACTGCATCGTTGGTGAGGAAACCATGACTCATGCGGCCAAACTTCTTAAATCCTTCTTGCAATCGGGTGCGTATGTGCTGTGGCAGCCAGAAGTGCAAGGGCGATGATATCAAACCCGGTGCATAACTGCTGCGTGGCAGGTCAAACGACAGGCGGTTGTTCACAAAATCAGCCATGCGCTGTGCCGGTGCCGTCTGCTTCATATTGCCTTGCTGCCAGCATGAACGCTCCAACTCTTCTTGGAAGCGCATCACACACAAAGGGTCGGCAGTGTCGGCTGCCACATCCTCGGGACGTGTCTCTACCACCATGCCGGAGTTCGACCATTCTGTGCCACGATTGCTGGGACTCATGCCGTTCACTACGAGCTGCTCAGGACCAGTGGCAGCAGGAATTACGAAACCGCCAGGACACATGCAGAAAGAATATACGCCACGATCGGCAACCTGTGTAACAAAGCTATATTCTGCTGCAGGCAGATACTTGCCTCTGCCTGCTGGATTATGATATTGTATCTGGTCGATAAGTTTCGAGGGGTGTTCCAAACGCACGCCAACAGCAATGCCCTTTGCTTCTATCTCGACGTTGGCTTCGGCAAGATAGCGGTAGACATCGCGTGCAGAGTGTCCTGTGGCAAGAATTACAGGACCCTTAAAAGTTAGCTCTCTGCCATCTACAAGATCGATGGCTTCTACTCCCGTCACGGTGTCGCCATGCAGCTGCAGCCGTGTCATCTTGGTTTGGAAGTGCACCTCGCCACCACATTTTAATATAGTGTTGCGCATTGCCTCTATCACACCAGGCAATTTGTCGGTACCTATGTGTGGATGGGCATCGGCAAGAATAGACGTCGATGCACCATGCTGGCAAAACACGTTGAGTATCTTCTCGGTGTTGCCACGCTTCTTAGAGCGTGTGTAGAGTTTTCCATCAGAGTAAGCACCTGCGCCTCCCTCGCCAAAGCAATAGTTGCTTTCGGTGTCGACACACTGCGTGCGCTTTATAGCAGCCAAATCGACCTTGCGTTGGCGCACATCCTTGCCACGCTCCAACACAATAGGACGCAAACCGAGCTCTATGAGTCGAAGCGATGCAAAGAGCCCGCCAGGCCCCTCGCCCACCACCACTACAGCAGGCTTTGAACTCACATCGCCATATTCCGTATGCTTATAGGCATCGTCGGTGGGCACCTCGTTGATGTAAAGGCGCACAGTAAGGTTAACGAAGATAGTGCGCTGACGGGCGTCAATGCTTCGCTTCAACACTCGCACGGCATTAATGGTGCGGGCATCTACACCTTCCTCGCGTGCCACATACTGCATTATGGCTTGCTCGCTTGCCGCCACTTGCGGCAACACTCTTATCTGAAGTTCTTTAATCATTTTGCGATTGTTGGTTTTTCAAACGACAAAATTAAGTATTTTATTGAAGTTTCGCAAGTATGCCCAGGGCTATTTTGAATTTCTTCTTTATAAACATGCCTTCATAATCAAACTAACAACATTATTATATCTTTTAGTTTTTTTTCAAAACACTTGCTTTGTATTTAATGAAATCTATATATAAGTAAGTATTTAATAAAATCTATATATAAGTATGATTTACCAACATTATGAAAAGAGCATTATTAATTTAGGGCTGCACTATGCCAATGCTCCTTGCTACACTATAGCTCAAAATAACAGATGAATGTTTTTTATGTTTTTTTATTCACTTAACAGTATTTTTTCTTAAATTTGTCAGCAAAACACCAAAACGCCCCATTAGTTCATTTTAAGCAGACAGCTGACACACTGCTCATGCCCACTGCAGCACAGAGTGGCAAGCCCTTGCCTCCCACGTAAAGAGGATGGGCGCACCGCCTTATGCAGCAAGCACAGCAAGAGCCAGCCTAAGCACAACCGCCACCTTTGTATAGTGGCAGAAAGTTAAAAACAAAAGTAAATGAAAGTAATGAAATTTGGCGGTACCTCTGTGGGAACCGTAGAGAGTATTCTAAGCCTAAAGGCTATTGTAGAGAAACAGGCACAGACACAACCCATAATTGTTGTTGTGAGCGCATTGGGGGGCATCACCGACAAACTGCTGTCGACAGCGCAACTTGCACTGAAGGGCGATGAACGATGGAAAGATGATTTTCTTGCCATGGTAGATCGACACCACAAGATGATAGATACCATCATCACCGACATGCGCAAACGCGAAGAACTATTTATAAAGGTTGACTCGCTGTTTGAGCAGCTACGCTCCATATACTTCGGAGTGTACCTGATACACGACCTAAGCAAGAAGACACAAGATGCCATTGTGAGCTACGGCGAGCGCCTAAGCTCTAACATCGTTGCTACACTTGTGCATGGAGCACGATGGTTCGATGCACGCAATTTCATTAAGACCACCACTAAGGGCGGAAAGACAACTCCCGACTCTGAACTCACCAACCAATTGGTGCGCCGCACTTTCAGCGACCTGCCACGCATATCACTCGTTCCAGGATTTATAAGTCAAGACCGTGATAGCGGCGAGATAACCAACCTCGGACGCGGTGGCAGCGACTATACGGCAGCACTTATTGCTGCAGCACTCGATGCAGAAATTCTTGAGATATGGACCGATGTGGACGGATTTATGACTGCCGACCCTCGAGCCATACACAATGCCTACACCATTGGCAGCCTAAGCTACATAGAGGCAATGGAGCTGTGCAACTTCGGTGCCAAGGTGATATACCCGCCAACCATCTACCCCGTATGCGTGAAGAACATACCCATACGCGTAAAAAACACTTTCAACCCAGATGGCGAAGGTACAATAATTAAAGACAAAATCGTCAACGACTCCAAACCTATCAAAGGCATATCGTCGATCAATGGTACCACACTAATCACCGTGACAGGTCTGTCGATGGTAGGCGTAATTGGTGTCAACAGGCGCATATTCACAGCATTGGCAAACAACGGCATCAGTGTGTTTATGGTGTCGCAGGCATCATCGGAGAATTCTACATCCATCGGTGTGCGCGATCAAGATGCAAAGGCTGCCATCGAAGTGCTCAACAACGAGTTTGCAAAGGAGATAGAAACGGGAGCAATGTTCCCAATGCACGCCGAAAGCGGACTCGCCACCATTGCCATTGTAGGCGAAAACATGAAACACACACCTGGCATTGCCGGAAAACTATTCGGCACGCTCGGACGAAGCGGTATCAGCGTGATAGCATGCGCACAAGGTGCATCGGAAACCAATATTTCTTTCGTTATCGATGCACTATACCTAAAGAAGGCACTCAACGTGCTACACGACTCGTTCTTCCTGTCGGAATATAAGGTGCTCAACCTCTTTGTGTGTGGTGTAGGAACCGTGGGCGGACAGCTTATAGAGCAGATACGAAACCAATACGAAGAACTAAAGGAATCGAAACGACTGAAACTGAATGTAGTGGGAATAGCATCGTCGAAGAAAGCGTTGTTCTGCCGCGAAGGTATAGACCTTAACAACTACCGACAACTGCTCGACGAGGCTCCTGCAAGCAACAACGAGTCGCTATGCCGAGAGGTGATTGGCATGAACATATTCAACAGTGTTTTTGTAGACTGCACAGCAAGCAAGGACGTGGCAAACCTCTACCAATCGCTACTCGAACACAACATCTCAGTGGTGGCAGCAAATAAGATTGCTGCTTCGTCGGACTACGACAACTACAAGAAGCTGAAAAGAACCGCACTCACACGAGGCGTAAAGTTCAGATACGAAACCAACGTGGGAGCCGGACTGCCTATCATTGGCACCATCAACGACCTAAGAAACTCTGGCGACAACATTTTGAAAATTGAAGCTGTGCTCAGCGGAACGCTCAACTTTATATTCAATGAGATTGCTGCCGATGTGCCACTGTCGGAAACAGTGCGACGTGCAAAGGATATGGGATATTCTGAACCCGACCCACGCATAGACCTTAGCGGCACCGATGTGGTGCGAAAACTTGTAATCCTGGCACGAGAGGCAGGATATAGTGTGGAGAAAGCCGATGTAGAGAAGCACCTGTTCATACCAAAAGAACTATTTGAAGGATCACTCGATGAGTTCTGGCAGCGCCTGCCAGAAGTTGATAACGATTTTGAACGAAGACGCCAACAATTGGAAGCAGAGGGTAAACGCTGGCGATTTGTGGCTACACTCGACCATGGGAAGACCACTGTTGCACTGCGCGAGGTTGACCACAACCATCCATTCTATAATTTGGCAGGAAGCAACAACATTGTGGCGCTAACCACTGAACGCTATCGAGAATACCCCATGCTTATACAGGGTTATGGAGCAGGAGCATCAGTGACGGCTGCTGGCGTGTTTGCCAACATCATGTCGATAGCCAACATATAAATAATCAAGAGCCTATGAAACACATTATTATATTGGGCGATGGCATGGCAGACCATGCCATCGCACGCCCCCCCCACGGCTCGGTGGCAAGACACCACTCGAATTTGCCAATACACCCAACCTCGACCGCATAGCACGACTCGGACAAACCGGACGACTCACCACCATCCCTAAAGGATTTCATCCTGGCAGTGAGGTGGCAAACGCCACTATCTTAGGCTACGATATGAACAAGGTGTATGAAGGACGCGGACCTCTCGAGGCTGCATCGATAGGCTACGAACTGAAGCCCAACGAGCTGGCAATGCGATGCAACATAGTGTGCCTGGCCAACGGACTGATAAAAAACCACCATGGTGGTCACCTGACAACAGCCGACAGCGAGGCACTGATAGAACTGCTCAACCAACGTCTGGGCAACGAAAGGGTGAGATTTGTAAAGGGCATACAATACAGACACCTGCTAATCATAAGCGGAGGCAACAAGCATATCGAATGTGCACCACCGCACGACCACCCCAATGAGCCGTGGCGCGACCTACTCGTGACTCCACAGAAAGGCTACGAAGCCGATACACACAGCAATGCTTCAACATCTTCAATACCAAACAACGACAACCACTCACGACTCACACCGCAACAGACAGCCGACTTAATCAACAACCTTATCATTCAATCGCAAGAGGTTCTGGCACAGACACCACTCAACATGCAACGACGGATGCAGCATGCCGACCAAGCAAATAGCATCTGGCCATGGGGAGGCGGATATCGACCAAACATGACGCCACTCAACAAAATGTATAAGCAGATCAGACGTGGCGATGTAATTTCGGCTGTAGACCTGATTAGAGGCATCGGACACTATGCAGGACTCAACAATATTATAGTAGAGGGTGCTACCGGACTCGCCGACACCAACTACGAGGGGAAAACGGCAGCTGCACTTGAGGCTCTACGACACGACGACTTTGTATTTCTGCATGTAGAGGCAAGCGACGAAGCCGGACACGACGGCGATTTAGATCTGAAATTGCAGACAATAGAAAATCTCGACCAACGCATGGTGGGGCCGATATTCAACGAACTGCAAACATGGAACGAACCAGTGTGCCTGGCAGTGATGCCCGATCATCCCACTCCCGTGGAGACGAGGACACACATGAACGAACCTGTGCCCTTCGCCATTTGGCACAAAGGCATAAAGCCCGACAACGTGCAAACCTACAGCGAGGTAAGCTGCGTGAACGGAAGCTTCGGGATGTTGCACCTCACAGAATTCATGAACCGATTTATGGCAATATAAATTACTGAATAAAATGAAATATTATAGCACCAATCATAACGCACCATTGGCATCACTGCACGAAGCAGTGGTGCGCGGACTCGCTCCCGACCGCGGACTATACATGCCCGAAACAATAAAACGCCTGCCACAGACATTCTTTGATGACATCGATAAACTGTCGTTTCAAGAGATAGCCTACACTGTGGCAGATGCTTTCTTCGGCGATGACATAAAGGCCAACGACCTACGACATATAGTGTACGACACTCTGACATTCGACTGCCCACTAGCAAAAGTAGAGGAAAACATTTACGCTCTTGAACTCTTTCATGGCCCCACACTCGCATTCAAAGATGTAGGTGCACGATTCATGGCACGCATGCTGCAATACTTCATACGCGAGGAGCACCGCCAAAAGGTGAATGTGCTCGTAGCAACAAGCGGCGACACGGGCTCGGCTGTTGCCAATGGCTTCCTGAACGTAGCAGGCATACATGTGTATGTGCTCTATCCTAAAGGAAAGGTAAGCAAGATACAAGAAAGCCAATTCACCACTTTGGGCAACAATATCACTGCTATAGAGGTAGATGGTGTGTTCGATGACTGTCAACGACTGGTGAAACAGGCATTTATGAACGACGAACTGACAACACGCTTGTGTCTTACATCTGCCAATTCCATTAATGTGGCGCGTTTTCTACCACAGGCATTCTACTACTTCTGGGCATACGCACAGCTTAAACGCATGGGAAAAGAAGAACAGATGGTGGTGTGTGTTCCAAGTGGCAACTTCGGCAATATCACAGCAGCACTGTTTGCCCGACAAATGGGACTGCCCATAAAGCGACTGATCGCCGCCAACAACGCCAACGACATTGTGTATAAGTATCTGCAGACTGGCAAATACCTGCCACAACCAAGCATTGCCACCATTGCCAACGCCATGGATGTGGGCGACCCAAGCAACTTTGCACGCATACAAGACTTGTTCGATGCCGACCACGACAAGCTGGTGAGCGTAATGACAGGCGCCACCTATAACGACACACAGATAAAGCACACAATGCAGCAATGCTACAACAACAATCGCTACATACTCGACCCACATGGTGCATGCGGCTACCAAGCACTTAAGGACATGCTACACGAGGGTGAGACAGGTGTGTTTGGCGAGACAGCTCACCCTGCCAAATTCCAAAACATTGTTGAAGAGGCCATTGGCACAAGTGTAGCAATACCAGAACGACTGCAAAAGTTTATGCAAGGCACTAAACAAAGCATACAAATGAGCAGCAATTTCGAAGATTTCAAGAACCTGCTAATGGCTAAAGAGGCATAACACAATTGCAAACCAACAACCAGTTTGGTTTTAAAAACAATTAAAATACTTGTGACGTTGAGCCAAAATGCTTAACTTTGCACAAACAAAAAGCAGCCAGCCACATGTGCTTTGACGAGTTGCTTTTAATGAATACAAATACAAGCTATTAAGAAATAAGAAGACATAAGGGTGTGCCAGTTCGATCGGGATACTCATCAATTTAACTATCAATACCGAGATAGCTACTCTTGTCAATGGCGGGCCATATAAAACCATTAGTGGACTAAGCTGCAAAGCCGGTGGATTACAAAGACGGAGGGCACTCAAATCTTTATTAGCTCGGAGTTTCATCACATCACTGGGCACCCTTTCTTTCTTCTTTAATACATCACTAACATACACACACTATCTATATGTTTTCTGGTATTGTAGAAGAAATGGCTACTGTAGTGGCCCTGAAAAACGATCAAGGCAATGTGGACATCACCTTGACATGCTCCTTTGCCGATGAACTAACCATCGACCAAAGCGTGTCGCACAATGGAGTGTGCCTTACCGTAGTAGACATAAAAGACAAACAATACACTGTGACGGCGATGAAGGAAACACTCGACCGCTCTAATCTGGGACTGCTGAACGTTGGCGATAGAGTGAACGTGGAGCGCTCAATGATAATGAACGGACGACTCGACGGACACATCGTACAAGGACATGTGGATGGTACTGCACGATGCACCGACAAGCGCGATGCCGACGGCTCTACCTACTACACCTTCCAATACGAATTCAATAAGGAAATGGCTCAACGCGGCTACTTTACAGTTGACAAAGGTTCAGTTACTGTCAATGGTGTGTCACTGACAGTGTGCAACCCTACCGACAACACATTCACCGTGGCTATAATTCCTTACACACACGACAACACCAACTTCCACGATATTGAAGTGGGCTCGGTGGTAAACATCGAATTCGACATATTGGGCAAATACATAGCCCGACTGAATCAACTGAAATAGTCGACTATATTAACTGAAAGAAAAATGCTAAAACCTTGCATGAGGTAACAAGCAACACTACAGCTACGGTGTCGTACAGATAAAAACAAGAACAAATGGTCTGTACGATGCCGTAAATGATATCTACCAAAAGCGGTATATGGCATAACCACATACCAACAATCAGATATTTGCTGCTAAAAACACTGCGACACGACAAAAGCAAACGAAACACTACGTTTCACAACGTTTGTTAATATTACAATACTGCAATAAACCTTAGCTCATAAGCAGTGTCTAAAACAATAAAGGCATAAACGCTATAGCAATGCCTGCACTCAATTAATATTAAGAAAGGATATTCTTAGAGAGAGGAGAATATTCTGCAAGAAAAATGAAAGGATATTTTTAGAGTAGAATATCAAAGATGAAATATTGAACAAAGAGAAAAGAGAGAATAGAAGAGAGAGAAAAAGTTTACAGTAAAGAGAGAGAATAAAAAATTAAAGAAAACATTTTAAATTATTACTTACATGAGAAAGTTTGGTTTAACATGCCTCACCGGCTTGTTGTGGCTTTCTGCATCTACACAATGCAATGCCAGGCAATGGTCGTTAAAGGACTGCATAGACTATGCGCTTGCCAACAACATCACGCTGCAAAAGGCTAAACTGCAAGAACGCTCTGCACTCGAAGATGTGAAGCAAAGCCAGGCAGCATTGCTACCATCGCTCAATTTCAGCACTTCGCAAAATGCCACCTACAACCCTTGGCCTGAGAAAGGACGGGCTACAGTGGCCGACGGATATGTGCAATCGAATGTAAACAAAGCCTATTATAATGGTTCGTACAACGTCAGTGGCAACTGGACAGTGTGGAACGGCAACCGCAACCGCAACACCGTGAAACTTAACAAGTTGACAGCAGAGCAGGCAAAACTCGACTCTGCTGTAACAGCCAACAACGTGCTCGAACAGATAGCACAACTCTATGTGCAGATACTCTATTCTAACGAGGCTATAAATGTGAGCCGCGAGAGCCTTAAAACAAGTAGTGTCAACGAGCAACGCGGACAGACCATGCTCAACGTTGGCAAGATAAGCAAAGCCGATTTGGCACAGCTCACTGCACAACGGGCACAAGACGAATATAACATCGTAGAGGCAGAGAGCAACTTGCGCAACTACAAACGACAACTGAAGCAGCTGCTACAAATAGCCAACGACGACGAGTTCGATGTAAGCATACCATCAACCACCGACGAGATGGCATTGCAACTGGTGCCGGCACTCAACGAAGTGTATGCAGCAACGCTCGAACAGCGACCTGAAATAAAGAATGCAAAACTCGGAATAGAGAGCAGCGACCTTAGCATAAAGATAGCCAAAGCATCGAAACTGCCAACCGTAAGCCTCAACGCCGGACTCACCACATCAACATCGTCGATGAGTAACAAGGAATGGGGAGCACAAATGAAGAACAACTTCAACATTGGAGCAGGACTGACCATAAGCATTCCGCTGTTCGACAACAGGCAATCGAAGACGGCAGTGAACAAGGCAATGATACAAAAGCAAAGCTATCTGCTCGACCTGCAAGACAAGCAGACCACACTCTACTCCACCGTCGAAAACTATTGGTTGCAAGCCGTTACCAACCAAAACAAATTCAAGGCAGCACAGGTGTCGACACAAAGTTCACAGGCAAGCTACGACCTGCTGTCGGAGCAGTTTAAACAAGGCTTGAAAAACATCGTGGAACTGATGAACGGAAAGAACACCTTGCTACAAGCACAACAAAACGAACTGCAAAGCAAGTATCTTACAATATTAAATATCAATATGCTGGAATTCTATCGTACCGGCGAACTGAAATAAAACAGTCAGAGAGATAGACAAATTAGTAAACAGAAATTAGAGAGATACACTATGAAGAAATTAAACAAATTGTGGCTCGTGGCTGGTATCATAGTCATCATAGCCATCGTAGCATGGCTCACCTCGGGCGGCAAGAAAGAAGAAAAGATATCATTCGAAACCGAAAAGGTGGCACCTGCCAATATTCAAAACAGCATCACCGCCACCGGCACAATAGAGCCTGTAACATCGGTAACGGTAGGTACTCAGGTGAGCGGCATCGTTAGCAAACTGTATGTCGACTACAATTCTACAGTAAAGAAAGGGCAGGTGATTGCCGAGCTCGACAAGACCAATCTTATGAGTCAGCTCAACACTGCAAAGACACAGCTTGCCACAGCACAAAGCCAGCTCAACTATCAGACAGCAAACTACAATCGCTACAAGACACTCTACGACAAAGGGCTGGTGTCCGCCAACGACTACGAGACAGCACAGCTATCGTATAAGCAAGCAAAGGAGCAGGTAAATTCTGCCAAGGAAGAGGTGCAACGCGCACAAACCAATCTTGGATATGCCACCATCACATCGCCTATCGATGGTGTGGTGCTGTCGAAATCTGTTGAAGAGGGACAAACCGTAGCTGCAAGCTTCTCTACACCAGAGTTGTTCACTATAGCACAAGACCTTACCAACATGCAGGTGGTTGCCGATGTCGACGAGGCTGACATAGGCGACGTGAAGGAAGGCGAGCGTGTGTCGTTCACTGTCGATGCCTATCCAGACGATGTGTTTGAAGGAACGGTGAAGCAGGTGCGCCAGGAAGCCACCACAACCAACAATGTGGTGACCTACGAAGTGGTGATATCTGCACCAAATGCCGACCTCAAACTAAAGCCCGGACTCACTGCCAGCGTAACAATATACACAGCAGAACGCAAGGGTGTGCTCGCTGTTGCATCAAAGGCATTAAGATATAAGCCTACAAAAGAAACTGTAGGAAAGATGAAAATCATCGACGATGCCAATGCAAAGAACAAGGTGTGGACCATTGAGGGCAACAACATTGTGGCACACAAAGTGAATATTGGCATGACCGATGGCACACACACGCAAATACTCAATGGCATTGCAAGCGGCACTAAGGTGATTACTGGACTCAATATTGCTACCGACAATATGCCTGAAGCCAATGCCGAAGGCACTGAAAGCAGCCCGTTTGCACCCAAGCATCCAAGAAGAAACCAAAAAGGCAAGTAGACAAGCAACGAATCAACAGTTTGTTGCATACTTGCACCCCTATTAACTACTATAGCATGTAGCACACATGCCTAACATTAGTTACATTACATAATATGGAAAATAAAAAAGTAGTAATCGAACTCGACAACGTGAAGCGCAACTTTCTTGTGGGCGACGAGGTGGTGCATGCACTTCGCGGTGTCTCGTTCAAGATATACGAGGGCGAGTTTGTCACAATAATGGGCAAATCGGGCTCTGGCAAATCTACTCTTCTCAACCAGTTAGGATGCCTCGACACCCCCAGCAGCGGCGAGTATTATCTCGATGGAGTGTCGGTGAGAAAGATGTCGAAGGCACAACGGGCAGTGTTGCGCAACCGCAAGATTGGATTTATATTCCAAAACTACAACCTGCTTCCAAAGACAACAAGTGTGGAGAACGTGGAGTTGCCACTTATGTACAACTCTGCCGTAAGTGCCAAGGAGCGCCAGGATCGTGCCATCAAAGCATTAGAGGCAGTGGGACTGGGAACGCGCCTGTATCATAAGTCAAATCAGATGTCGGGCGGACAGATGCAGCGAGTGGCCATTGCCCGTGCCTTGGTGAACAATCCTGCAGTGATATTGGCAGATGAAGCCACTGGCAATCTTGACACACGCACATCATTCGAGATTCTTGTATTGTTCCAAAAACTACATGCTGCAGGCCGAACAATAATTTTCGTTACCCACAATCCAGACATTGCCAACTATTCCTCGCGTAACATAACGCTCCGCGATGGGCAGGTGATAAGCGATGAATACAACAGCAACATTTTGTCTGCCGAGGAGGGATTAATGCAACTTCCACAAAGCACCAACGATTAACAACATCAGGAATGAACTACACCAATCTTTTTAAAATAGCCCTTAGAGCAATAGCAGCCAACAAACTGCGTTCGTTTCTCACAGCTTTGGGCATCATTATCGGCGTAGCTTCGGTGATAACGATGCTCGCCATCGGACAGGGTTCGAAAAAAAGCATACAGGCAAACATTGCCGAGATGGGCTCAAACATGATAATGATAAGTCCAGGTGCCGACCGCGGTCCTGGCGGAGTGCGACAGGACGCCTCATCAATGGAGACGCTGAAGCTTACCGACTATAGCTCGTTAAAAGACGAGTGCAACTACATAAAAGGCATCAGTCCGACGGTGAATAGCAGCGGTCAGTGGATTTACGGCAACAACAACACGCCATCGTCTATCTATGGAGTAAATCAAGACTATCTCGACATACGCCAGTTGTCTGTTAGCGAAGGCGAGATGTTCACCGACACCGACATCAAGTCGAGTGCAAAGGTGTGCATACTCGGACAGACAGTTGTTGACAACCTCTTCCCGGATGGCTCCGACCCTGTGGGCAAGGTGGTGCGCTTCAACTCCATTCCCTTCCGCGTAATTGGCGTGCTTAAGAAGAAAGGCTACAACTCTATGGGCATGGACCAGGACGACTTGGTGCTTGCACCGTACACCACGGTGATGAAACGCATCCTGGCACAGACGTATCTTGGTGGCATAACCTGCTCTACCATTACCGAAGACCTTACACAAAAGGCTATCGACGAGATTACTACCATACTGCGACGCAACCATAAGTTGAAGGATGCCACCGACACTCAAGATGCCGATTCGGACGACTTCAACATCCGTTCACAAGAGGAGCTGGCAAGCATGATGAACTCCACCACCGACATGATGACCATTCTGCTGGGTTGTGTGGCTGGCATCTCGCTTATTGTGGGCGGCATCGGCATAATGAACATTATGTATGTAAGCGTAACAGAGCGTACACGCGAAATCGGATTGCGCATGAGCGTAGGGGCACGCGGCATCGATATTCTCAACCAATTCCTTATAGAGGCTATTCTGCTGAGCGTCACTGGCGGACTCATTGGCGTGGCGTTGGGTATCGGAGCATCGTATGCTATAAAGCTCATTGCCCATTGGCCCATCTACATTCAGCCATGGAGCATCGTGATGAGCTTTGCAGTGTGCACACTAACGGGTGTGTTCTTCGGCTGGTATCCAGCAAAAAAAGCGGCACAGCTCGACCCTATTGAGGCCATACGCTATGAATAATCGCCAAACCTTGCATAGGATTTAAGCATAACAGACAACGGCTACACACCATAATGCAATGTCTTCATAATGACATACATTATGGTGTGTAGCCGTTGTTTTATGCTTATCGACAAGCGTTGCTTGCTGTGTTTCTAACAATCAAGAATATCTGCAGGCTTCTCTACGAATGTTGTGGCACCATGCTCCACAAGGAATTCGCGGCTGCGAAATCCCCATAGCACACTGATGCAAGGCATGCCCGAATTGCGTGCCGTCTCTACATCCACATCGCTATCGCCTATATACACTGCCCCTTCGGCATCAACGCCCAGCTGGCGCATGGCTTCGAGCACAGTGTCGGGCGCTGGTTTCTTGCGAATGTCCTCACGCTCGCCTATTGCCACATGCACAAGTGAGCCAAAGAAATGACGGCACAGCTCTTGTGTGGCGGCATAGAACTTGTTGCTCACCACCGCCACCTTCTTGCCACGGCTGTTGAGCTCTTCAAGCAAAGACATCACTCCATCGTAAGGACGTGTGGTGTCGAGATTGTGCTTCATATAATGGTTGCGAAAATCGGCGTAGGTCTTGCCGAAAGCGGCATTGCTCTCACCGCCAGGGATGGCACGCTCCATGAGCTTCTTTACGCCATTGCCCACAAACATACGCACCTCTTCCAAGCTACGCTCGGGCATATTGTTGGTGCGCAACGCATAATTGCAGCTTGCTGCCAAATCGTTTAATGTAGACAGCAAGGTGCCATCAAGGTCGAAAATATAAGTATCGTACATATCGCTATATCAACGAGTAAATAATCAGATGTGCGAAGTTACGTATATTAATTCTAATACGTATAAAAAAAATAAATTTATTTTGCCATATATCTTAATTACTCTACCTTTGCAATAAATATTTTATACGTATTTATTTACACACACGATATGAAGAAAAACCATAAAAAGAAAATTTTCGTTGTGGCAGGTGCATGCCTTTTAGGCTTGCTTGCCGTTGTCTACTTCTATTTCTTTTCTGCCATGCTTATAGGCAGCAAAAATCAATATATCTATGTTGACAACGACGACACTGCCGACTCTGTCGTTGCAAAGCTATCTGACATATCATCGAGCCATGCCATGACAGGCTTCAAAATGCTTGTGCGCCACAGCAGCTATGCCGACCATGTGCGCACCGGACGCTATGCAGTGCGCTCTGGCGAGGGTGCGCTTGTGGTGTTCCGCCATCTGAAGAATGGCTTGCAATCGCCCGTAAACCTTGTTATTCCTACCGTGCGCACCACCGACCGCTTGGCAGCAGAGCTCTCAAAGCGACTTATGATGGACAGCACCGAGCTCTACAAGGCTCTTGCCGATGAAGCCACATGCCGTAAGTATGGCTACGACACAGCAACGATAGTGAGCATGTTTGTGCCCAATACCTACGATATCTATTGGAACACAAGCGTTGAGAAACTGCTCGACCGCATGCATAAGGAGAGCAATAGTTTTTGGAACGAAAGCCGCTTGAACAAGGCCAAGGCACTGAAATTGTCGCCCGTAGAGGTGAGCACGCTTGCCAGTATTGTGGATGAAGAGACAGCCAACAATAGCGAGAAGCCTATGGTGGCTGGAATGTACTACAACCGACTTATGCTTCGCAATGCCAAATATCCTGACGGCATGCCACTTCAGGCCGACCCTACTATAAAATTCGCATGGAAACGCTTTGAGTTGAAGCGTATATACAACAATCTATTGTATATAAAGAGTCCGTATAATACCTACCGCAACGCCGGATTGCCTCCCGGACCAATCCGAGTGGCATCAATAGCTGGCATCGACGCAGTGCTCAACCTTGTTCATCACGACTATCTTTACATGTGTGCCAAGGAAGACTTCAGCGGCACTCACAACTTTGCACGCACCTACGATGAACATCTGCAGAACGCCAAACGCTACAGCAATGCCCTTAACAACAGAGGCATAAAATAAGATTTTCGAAAACAAAAGGCAACTTATATAAATGGCAAATGCCGGACTCTTCTCAGAGTCCGGCATTTATCTCAATAGGCATTAGTCTTCTTAAGGTAAAAAGATTGTATTCAGGATAACATCACAAAGTTAACATTTAATTGTGATATATGCAAACAAAGGAGGCATTATTTAATCTTGTCAGATGCTAAAATATCTGTCACCGCCAGATGCGGATGGCGCTTTGCCAACGTCTCTGCTTCCTTAGTATATTGAGTGTTAAACACTTTCCGCTTCATGAGCTTATTTACAGCCCACATCACCTTTCCCATGTGCTTGTCGCGTTGCATCTGTGTGCTTGTGGCATAGTTTTGCAACGGATACAAGCTTAGCAGATAGAAGCTCAGACAATCGGGCACAATGGCGCTACGATTCATCATCTGCCGCTGTTCTTTGGGATAATAATTGCTATAGATGTGATAGTCGGCACCGAGATATTTGTCGAGCGATATGCCTATTGAGTTCTCGCCTATGATGATGCTTTGGTCGAGCGCTCCTATCTGTGCATATACCTTGGGCAGTGTGAGATCGGGCAATTCCTTTTGCAAACGTGCAAAAGCATCGCTGAGTTGCTGATTAATGTCGTCCATGTTGACGTATTGTGTTTCAACATCGGCAATTATCGTTTGCAGTATGGTGTCTTGATAGAACTTCAGAAACTTTGAGTTTATCTCTGGGTCGTTCACCTCGCCTATGCGCAGCACATTCTCTATAAGCATGCGCGTCTCCTTGGCATAGTCGATGTTCATCTGCTGCAATGCGGAGAAGTCGCCAGTGGTTAGGTAACGGCTCTCAAGACGATCGTAGCGCTGCACCTCTATGAGTGTGCTCTTGGTGTCGTCGCCATATTGGCTTAGCTTCAACTCGCATGCGGTTGAAGCCAATAAAAGTATAGTCAATATGATGGCGTAGAATTTTCTCACAATAGGCTTTGCTGAATACGGATTTATATAATTTTTGTTTTCGTATTGCAAAAATACTAAAAAAATATTATAGCAACAATTTTTCAGCTAAAAAAGTTAAAACAACAAGCCTTTGTCGATGGTTCTTGCTTAAAAAACCCAAAAATACATTAATAAAATCCGCTACGATACGAATTATTATGCTTTAGGAAGGTCGGCATATCTGCGCACATGCTTGGCATAATACTGCCACAGAATGGCGTAGGCAGTGCGCACTTTGCTGACATTGGTGGTGCGCGTAGCTTGTATTTGCTGTCTGTCGGTATCGAAGTTGTTGCGCCATTGCTTGAAATCCTTGCGCGCCTTTAATATGGCTTTGAACTCAGAGGGGTTGCGGTCGGCAATGAGCACCTTTAGTGCAGCCACCCAATCGAGGCAGAATCGCACACGCATTACATGGCGCAGGTCGGCATCGGGCAGGTTCTTATAGAGCATTGTTAGATTGTTGCGGAAGTTAAGATAGGTCTTCATTGGGTTGCCCTTAGGCAGTGTGCCACCGCCCACATGATACACTTTGCTCTGTGGCACACAATAAATCTTGCGTCCGAGGTTGCCAAGGCGCCAGCACAAGTCAATTTCTTCGTTGTGCGCAAAGAAGCGTGGGTCGAGACCATTAATGCTCCAATAGTCGGTGCTTCTTATCATCAGGCAAGCTCCTGTGGCCCATGCCACTTCGCACACATCGTCATATTGTCCGTTGTCGTGCTCCACAGTGTCAAACAATCTGCCTCGGCAGAATGGATAGCCATATCTGTCGATGTAGCCACCACTTGCTCCGGCATACTCAAACTGCTTATGGTTGTGTTCGGCAAGCAGTTTTGGCTGGCAAGCGGCAGCCTCGGGGTGTGCATCCATGAATTGCAGCAATGTGTCAATCCATCCTTTAGGTGTAAACACATCGCTATTAAGCAGCACATAGTATTCGGCATCCACCTGTTGTAGCGCCCTGTTGTAACCCTCAGCAAACCCATAGTTCTTGTCGAGAACGATGGTGCGCACGCTGCCGAATTCGACTTTCAGCATCTGCAGGGAGTCGTCGGTAGAGGCATTGTCGGCCACTACCACATCTGCCACTCCCTCGGCTGCTGCCAATACCGATGGCAGATAGCGGCGCATCATATTTGCTCCGTTCCAATTGAGTATCACCACAGCTATGCGGTGGCTTTTGCATGCATTTGGGTTGTTGTGGGTCATAAATATATGATATGTGTGTGCGTTGTGTGCTTATTGGTGCGTTGTTATTACGCTTAAAGATTATATCAGCTCTGCTTTCAAGGCTGAGCGGTCGTGGTTGAAGCCGCCAAGCTTCACCTTCACAAGAGCGTTGTCGAGCGATTCGTCGGCATCGCGTGGCGACAGCTCCACACGCACATAGTTGCGTGTAAAGCCATGCATGGCCTTGCCACGTGCAGCCTTTTCGAGAAGCACCTCCTGGCATGTACCTATGTATTGTGCATAAAAGTCCTGTCGCTTTTGCTCGCTCATTTCAAGCAGTCGGCGGCTTCTCTCCTTACGGTCGGCATCTGTCACTGTATATGGTATGCGCAATGCAGCCGTGCCTGGTCGCTCGCTGTATGGGAACACGTGCAACTGCGTAACGTCCATGCCTTTCAAAAATTCATAGCACTCCTCAAAACATTCTGGTGTTTCGCCACGGCATCCCACCATCACATCAACGCCTATAAATGCATGAGGCATCAGCTGCTTTATTCGCTCTATCTTATGTGCAAAAAGGGCTTTGTCGTAGCGTCGGTGCATCAGTCGGAGCACCTCGTCGCTACCGCTTTGCAACGGCACATGAAAGTGCGGCATGAAGGCTCGGCTTTGTGCACAATATTCTATAAGCTCATCGGTGAGCAAATCGGGTTCCATGCTACTTATGCGATAGCGCTCTATTCCCTCCACTGCATCGAGGGCCTTCACAAGGTCGATGAATTTCTCGCCTGTTGTCTTGCCGAAATCGCCGATATTGACGCCCGTTATCACTATTTCCTTGCCGCCTTCAGCCGCAGCCTGTCTAGCCTGCTCCACCAGCGAACTGATGGTAGGGTTGCGCGAGTTGCCTCGCGCATAAGGAATGGTGCAGTAGGTACAGTAGTAGTCGCATCCATCCTGCACTTTCAGAAAATATCTGGTACGGTTGCCACGAGAGCATGATGGAGCGAAGCTCTTTATCTGCTTTGTCTTTACAGAGAAGTATTTGTGCATGGCATGACCGCCATTCGCGTCGGCAGTGGACAGTCGGTCTTCTTCAGCCGATTGTTTCGCGGTCCATGCGTCGCTAAGAAACTGCACCAAGTCGGCCTTTTCGTTAGAACCGAGCACCAGGTCTACGCCCTCAATCTTGCTCACACGCTCTGATTCGAGCTGCGCATAGCAACCTGTCACCACCACAAAGGCACCGGGGTTATGGCGCACCAATCTGTTGATGGCCTGTCGGCACTTATGGTCGGCCACCTCTGTCACAGAACAAGTGTTTATGAGGCACAAGTCGGCATGCTCGCCTTCTGCTGCCTGTGTAACACCAAGC